>NZ_JBIUCS010000010.1:0-78661 GCF_044538485.1 Acinetobacter sp. ABJ_C5_2
ATATATTGATTAATTAAATGAGAATTAAGCTCCTTTTTTATTTAAAATTTTTAAATAAAATGGATCTAATTTTTGAATTTAGATCAGTATTAAGTAAGAGCTAATTATAAAAATAAAGAGTATTATTTATATTAATACTTTTTATTTAAGATGGAGGGTAAATATGGGTACACGTATGAAAGGAATGGTTTTTCCATTTAATGGTTCTAAAGAAGATATACAAGGAATTATTTGTAAATGGATGCAACATGAGAATATCTTACTAGATCAATATAAAGAAATATATGTAAAGTTTTTGGATAATAATTTTATTTTTATTGCTAATTCCGATATTTTTGAGTCCGCATATAATGATCCTGAGCTGTGGCAAGAGTTATTATTTGAGTCATTAATTCAGAATTGGGTTGTTTTCTTTGAATGTATTGATAGTTGGGATCAATACGGCTATTTAATCTATAAAAATAATATTGAAATTCGTAGGGTTATACAGATTCAAGAAGGTGATTTGTATCAGGAGGGAGAGCCCTTAACTTTTGAGAAAGAATGGTTAGATTTTACTACATATTATGAGCGAGAAAATTATAAAAATGGTCGAGTTGAAATTGAGAAAATAATCGACCCTATTTTTTTAGAGGAAACTGATGATTATCATAAATATTATCATGTGCATTCAAAAAATCAGCATGTATACCATCATTATTTAGCTAGATTAATGTTGTCTGAATTATTTATCAATTATCTCGGAATTAATATTATTGATGAAAATTATATAATTAAAGATGAAATAATAATAAATTATGATGAAATACCTATGTTTGAAAAAGTATTAAAATTTGCTAAAAAAGGTGATATAGATTCTCAAAATAAAATTGGAAAAATGTATCAACAAGGTTATGGTATTGAAAAAAATTATGCTTTAGCATTCTATTGGTATCAGCAAGCAGCAAATCAACAAGATTCATATGGGCAACTGAATGTTGGAATGTCTTATCTTAATGGTTTAGGCGTGAAACAAGATATAGATACAGCATTATTATGGTTAAATAAATCTATAGCACAAGATAATCCAGATGCTCTTACTACACTTGCTGAGATGTATGAAAATGGAAAATTTTTAGAAAAAAGTATTGAACAAGCTATTTCATTTTATAAAAAAGCAGTAAAACAAGGAAGTGGTGTTGCAGCATATAGATTAGGTTTAATATATGAATATGGCAAAGATGCTGTCGTAGATATAAAAATGGCAAAGCGGTGGTATTATCAAGCGGTAAATAATTTCAATGAAGATGCTAAAAAACGTTTAGATGAGTTAAATAATATGGTGCGTAGTTAAAATGTTGAGGATTTATGATGTTTTAATATAAATGGTTTTGTTTGCTTTTATGTTATTTTTACTAAATGAAATTATTGATGAGATTGCTAAAATTACAATGTGGGAATTTTACTAAACTGATAAAAAATAATTATCGTAGGGTGGTCTAATTTTTAATAAGGTTTAGATGTTTTATGAGTTAATATATTGGCTTAAAGGAAATAGTAAAGATTTTTTTGATTTTAAATATACAATTTGGTTATATATTTAAAGGTTTGGTAGTTTAATATTTATGATTTACGAGGAAAATGTAATATGGTTGGTGAATATTTTTTAAATTTTAATTTATATGGAATGAATATTAATTTATTAAAGTTTTAATATATAATTAAAAAATAAGAGATTGTTTGTGGATTAAATAAATATGAAGTTAAATCAATTGAGTTTGGCTGTTTTTATACTTTTTATAGTTACTGGATGTGGTGAAATTTATCCGCAACCTACTGATAAATATCCATTTGAAGTGAAAATGAAAGCTTTATTGGGTGATAATCTTGAAATTGTGAACTCAATACGTAAAGCAGAAGTTCAAATTTCTTCTTTTAGATTTGAAAAAGATCCCAATAAATTGAAAAAAGTAATCAACCAATTAGAAGAAGATGGGTGGGTGTTAAAAGGCAAAGGACAAGGAGTTGATACTTATTGTTTAGGAAGAAATAATAGAATTAATGTTGTAAGTCCTACAATGATAGGTGTTTTTGATTACCAAGGTGGAAAACTGAATATAACAGATTATAATTCTGATGCTATATCTTATAGTTATAACAAATGGGGAGATGATATGTGTGAGCAATCTGAGAAGTAAATTTTTGAAATTTATAGCCTTATTTATATAATTTAGTTTTAAGGGTTTAAATTTAAGATAAATATCTATTTATAAAAGGTATGGGAATATTTTTGATGGAGTGTTGGAATAATGATACTGATGGATTAATATTTTGGCATGATATATTTATTTTATAGAAAATTTTAACACTATATAGCTTCGAGAGTCTTTATGGATAATAAGAAAAGTACTTTTATTGAGGATAGCCGTATTCTTGCATTTTGGCGCGATTTAGAAATATTTACTATACCTTCTGCTCCAACTTCAAAAGATAATAATAAATTCACAAAAATAATAACTTTGAGATTTGGTGAGAAGCTACCTTGGGAAATGGTGGAATATCAGCCAACATTAAAGGATATGTATATTCATACAGTTTATATTGGTGTAGCGGATCAAGAAGACTTGACTAGACTTGTTTTGCGCAAAATTGTAAGCAAAGAGTTGAGTGATAAGGAACGTGAGCGCATTTTGGGTACTGGGTGGTTAGCGTCTTTTACTGTAAATGAAAATGGATGTTTAAGTGCAGATAGTTATGCACCAGCCAGTTATGTATATGGTACCCAGGCTTTAAGTCAGGGAGAACCCCTGAGTGATTTGAATGCAAAACTTACTAGAGCTAAGGAAGAGTTCGCTCAGCGTTGTCATCGCTTAGTTCAATCGAAAGAGGATTATCGATGTTCATGGAAGGATTTACAAAGTGAAACGGATTTAATTAGCTCTTTTTTTGCTCATGATGAGCAGATTGGATTAGATTGGCGGGTCGTAGTTGCTACAAAGCGATTACCTAGAAAAAAAGCGTTAGAGGATATTGAACAAGAGGTTAATTATCTGAACTCATTTTATTTAGATGATCTAGATAAAATGCTGAAACAAAGTTCATTAAGTCAACCATTTGGCCAAGCACTATCTACATATCTCGGGGCTTCAATTACTCATGATAAACGAATAGATATTTTAAAAAATCATGAAATTATGGGGAAACTTGTCTGTGCTGCCAATTTACCTATTGCGCGTTGGCCTAACGCACCAGATAGACCTTTGGTGTTGGCACAACAGGCGGTAGTTGCTCATATAGAAAACTCGTTGAGAAACCAAGATGGTATTCTTGGTGTAAATGGACCGCCAGGTACAGGGAAGACAACTTTACTGTGTGATGTTATTGCGACGGTTATTACTGACAGAGCTAAGCGGATTTCTGCACTTTCTACACCTGAAGCTATATTTAAACAGCCTATTCAGCTTATGGGACGGAGATTTTCACCCATTGTTGAGGAGTTGGTGCGAGATAGCTCAATAGTTGTCAGTAGCAACAATAACAATGCTGTAAAAAATATTTCACAAGAGTTGCCTGCTACCAGTAAATTAGACAAGCGGTATGAAACAGATTCTTTATATTTCTCTGAAGTCATAAGTGGAGTTTTTGATAGTCAAAGAGTTCAGGATGAAAATCAAAAAACGATTCCTACATGGGGCTTAATTGCTGCGGCTTTAGGTAATAGTACGAATCGGAGATCTTTTGCTCGTGCTTTTTTTAAAGAGGATCATATTGCTGAGAATGATGAGGAGGAGAGCAAAAACTCATTTATATCGATGAAACAAATACTTGAGGATGCAATTCCTCATACTAGTGCTTATTGTCGGAAATGGCATAAAGTCAAAAGTGAATTAATTGAATTAATTGAAGAATTAGAGAAAAAACGTTCAATTTTGATAAAAGCAGAGCAGGCTTCACTGGTTATTTCAGAATGTATGGAGAAGAAAGAAGCATTATCGGAAACGATTACGCTCAAAAATGAAGAATTAAATAGGCATCAAGATTTATATCGTCAAATACAGGGAGAGTTAAAAGACCAGGCTATTTTAATACAATCTAAACAGCAAATATTAGAGCAAATTCAGATATCACATGGACCTCGGTTATGGGATCGCCTATGTGAATTATTTGGTTACCGGACTCATCGTACAGAAGTCTATGATAAGCAAATTAGTGAAGCAACTTTATCATTACAAGAAACTACCTCTCGCTATGAAAAGCTCATCAATGATAAGACATCAAGCCATAAAATTATAAAAATTTGCGAGCAGGAGTTGTTGAAATTAAATGATGAGCTTCTTGTAATAAGGCAAAAATGCGACAAGTTGATTTCAGATCTACAGGCGATACAAGCTTTAGGGGTAAGACATGTCATTGGGCCTGAGTTTTGGAAATTATCGTTTGAAGAATTGCATAGGACTTCAGTAAATACTTCAGAAATTATCGATGATATTCGTGCCCGTATTTTTATAAAATCGATACAGCTACACAAACTAACGATTTTATCTAATGCCAAAAGATTTTTAAGTAATTTAAGAATGGTCGGGCAAATGCTTTCAGGAAATACCAAAGGTCTTTCCCTTCATGATCGTCCTGTAATTTGGGATAGTCTGTTTTTTGTGGTTCCTGTTGTTTCCACAACTTTAGCTTCATTTAGTCGGCTTTTTGCAGGTATGGGACAAGACAGTTTAGGATGGTTATTAATTGATGAGGCAGGTCAGGCTACACCTCAATCTGCAGCAGGTGCAATCTGGCGAAGTAAAAGGGCTATTTTAATTGGTGATCCTTTGCAGGTTGAACCGGTATTTACACTACCAGATAGCGTAGTTGAAATTCTACGCAAACAAAATGATGTTGATTTATCTTGGTCTCCTGTCTTCGAATCTGTACAAACAATTGCTGACAGAATAACACCATTTGGTTCATGGATTGATGATGGTAGTGGAGATGATCAATCAAGAATCTGGACTGGTATGCCCTTAAGAACACATCGTCGTTGTGATGACCCTATGTTCTCTATTGCAAATAGTATTGCTTATGCGGGTCAAATGGTTCAGGGGCGTGTTGATCGCGAAGGAAAGCCTATACCAGCAAATATAGCTTATGACATTGGTATGAGTACATGGATGAATGTCGATTCAATAGATTTTGCTCATCCGGTTAATTCTGAAGAACTTGAGGTATTGATTGATTCTTTAAGAAAGCTTGAAGAAAAGCGAAAAACTACAATTAATAGTTCAAAAATTAAAATATATGTCATTTCACCTTTTAGAAAAGTTATTCAAGCATGTAAAAGCAGTATTGAAGAGGCAGGAATAAAAGGCATTGAATGTGGCACTGTACATACTTTTCAGGGTAAAGAGGCGGATATCGTATTTTTAGTATTAGGTACAGCGAAGGATCGTACTGGGGAAGGAGCTAGAGCTTGGGCTTCTTCAAGTCCAAATTTATTAAATGTTGCTGTGACAAGAGCCAAGAGTCGTTTGTATGTGATCGGTAATGTGGATACTTGGTCTAAAATGGACTATTTTTCAACACTCATTAATATACTGCCGGTGAAACCAGTAAATATAGCAAACCGATCAATTGAATTAGAGGAGGTTAAAATTACTAATTAGTACCGAATTGAGGGCTTTGACTTAGTCGTGATTTCTTTGCGTAGGGCAGTAATGAGGTCAATAAAACTATACTTTTTAGATCATCAAGAGTTTTTTTTAATTAAATGAATACTCTCTACACAAAAATACCTGTATAGAACTGAATAAAAACAACTTATAATGATTAGGTTGTTTTTATTTATGCCCTCTTTTAAGAAAATTAAAAGATGTAATTATTTATAAAGTAAACATAATATAAAACATGCTACTTAGGATTTAAATTTTTTGGATTTTGATGAAATAGTTGCTACTACTAAAGTTAGAGAGAAACATGCCCTGAAAGGAGTGTGTTTAGAAAATGAATAAATTTTAGCTGAAAAAAGAAGTCACGAACTGGTGAGAAACAAATGTTAAATAAGATCATCAAAATTTTATTATTAACTGGAATGCTACCACTTATAGGATGTTCCACAATAGATAAAAAAACTTGTATTAATCATTTTAATAATAGAGTTTCTATTTTAACAAAAGACAGCCAAGTCATTAAATCAATTAATTTAATTGATAAGAACATATTTTGTGGAGATCAGCCGTATAGTGAGTTTTATAATAATATAAATTTATTTCTATTGGGGTTGAATCATGACCAAAAAAAGAATTTTTATGCAATCCTATTTTTTACGGAATTTCATAAAAATGAAAATGCCGGTGAGTTTGTTGAGTTTTTGTTGAAAAATAAGGTTAATATTTCTGATCAATATATGGGGATTTTAAATAATAATCATTTAATATCTAAAATGAAATATACAAATGAAGAATTATCGAATATCAAGAAAATGGGTGAATTGTTGAAGAAATAGTTAAATTCGATAAAATCTATTTTATTTACTATTAATAAGGAATAATTTTGTCTTTACAGCCATCTTATACTGCTGGATTCTGGCGTAGGTCTTTTGCTTTTATTATTGATGTAGTACTAGTTAGTTTATTTTGTGGACTTATTGTTAGTATTTTTTCAAGTTTTCTACATCAGCACTCTGTGATTTCTACTTTACTGGGTTATTTGTGTGTCGTTTTATATTTTGGATTATTGAATAGTCATTTGAATTTAGGAAAAACTTTTGCTAAACAGTTATTAAAAATTAAAGTGCTGGATCTGGAAGGAAATGATCTATCAGTTTCCTTATCTATTTCACGTGCTGCGATTTTATTTGCACCTCTCTGTCTAATTTCTTTAAGTGATTATATTGAGAACTTTATGCTCTCTTGGGGAATTAAACTATTATTTATTTGCTTACAAATTTTAATTATATATTTTTATCTTTTTAATGGTCGAAATCGACGTTCAATCCATGATTTTATATCAAATTCGATAGTTATTAACGTTCAACAAAATTATACTAATATAAAAATACCTTCCATATGGAAAAAACATGAAGCTTTTGCAGCTATACTTGTAATTGCTTGCATGGTTTTTGGGATAAATCTAGCTTTATCTCAAGAAAAAAATGATGAAATTATTCAAACACAATTAAAAGACATACAGCCTGAAATTATTCATATTCAAGAAACTTCGGAATCGATAACTGATAGGAAGTTAAGTTATTTTGATGTTCGAATTAAAAGCCCAGACAAACTTAATAATCCTTTTTTCGCACAGCAATTTATTGAGAATTTACAAAAAGCTAACCCGTCATTGATGGATGGAAATAGTGAGATACTCTTGATCTTAAGAACAGATCTTCAATTTGGTCTAATTTCAACAGGCAAATACAATCTATATTCTGTTGAGCAGAATGATACAGGGTTAAACATTGTAGAGCAGCAAAGTTCTGAGTTTAATCAAATATCTTTTTTATCAATCAACTTCTAATATACGTTTCAAATATTAATTTTGATATCAAGTCATTTGTTCAAAAGAGTTCTGATATCCGTTTTAGAAGCAAAATTCTGATTTGAGATAGACTTTTCAGTATTCAAGCCAAACAACTTGTTTGGCTCTTATTTTAGAATTTAATTCCTATCTATTCAGACTGAGCTAAGTCACGTTCATGACATAATAATTATCTTGTGGTAGAGAACGATTTTAAAGCCACAGTAATCACTAGTTGACTCTATAGGACCGGCAATACATTAGCACTTGAGGGTGGCTTGAATGTAATGATTCCGTGAGCCTATTGATCAGTCTACTAAGCTTTATGTCAATTTATTGTGGGTGTAGCTGAAGCCAACAAAAATGACCCGATCTATACGAAACTTGGTGAACTTTACCACTTACCTAAAGTACAAAAAATCGGTGGCACAAAAGTTGAGGTGAACAAGTCTGTTTCTGAATTTGCAGACATCAAATAAGTAATTTTTTAATTAAAATTATTTTATAAAGCTAAGCTACGATAATCGGAGCTTAGCTTTTTTGGGAAGGTAATAATTAAATTAATACTTACTTTAAATTATTATCATTTTATCAATTAGGAAAATAATATTTTTTATTTAATGTAATGAATATTATATTAAATAAATTTAAGATTATAGAAATCACACATCAATTTTAAAACCTAAATCTACATCACAAGCTGCTTGACCACCACGAATCCCAAAGTTCTCAGCTGTAATTTCTCTCAATATAATTTTAACGTGATCTATGGGTATACCTAATGGTTCTAGATTATTTACAATATTTTTATACAATTTTCGTTTAGCATCTAAAGAGCGTCCAGCAAAACCATCAATGTTGATAAGTGTATAATATTCAGGTTTTTCCTTATTCGGAGGGCATTGGAATCTATGAGGTTCATGTACAATTAATCTTACATTTCGGTCATGGGGAAGTATTTTGAACGCATCTTTTAATGCAGCATGTACACCTTCCATAATTTTTATTTCAATTGCCATATCATATTGTTGCCGAACTTCAATTAAAACACTAGGCATTGTAGTTGTCCTGTTATATAAGTGATCGTAATTAATGTTTTGCTTACTATAAAATATTTAAAAATAATAATCTTGATTATATTTGTATCTTCTTACTATGTGTTTAAGCACAATAGAATCGATTATTTAAAAATTAAAAAAGCATGACTTATTCTAACTTAGGCCCTAAATATTTCGTTTTACACATACTATTAAGATTTTTATATTTTTATAAACCTCAAATTAACAATAACCTATTAATTATTTACCCTTACTTTTTAATGATCTAATTTAAAACAAATGTCATTTTGTGTGCTTGACTGTAAGAGGGTTGGGAACTATCCTTTGCCTGCTGGCCACATTGCCAGTCGGTTTTGACGAACCGCAATCACACGAGTATCAGAATTATTCCTTCTGAGGGATAGTTTTGTGCAGCTCCTCGTCTCCCTCTCGTAGCGGTAGGACGGAAGGGGGACACCTACGGGTGTGCTGGCCTCGTGTGACCAGTTCGTCAACCCCCTTTCGTTCTGCCACCATAATTTTAATGTTTTGGCAGAACTCCCTATAAAAAGGAGTTGGCTTTGCACATCCACTATTTCTTGGCAACCTTTGCCAAAAGCTATAACGACACAACTTAAAAATTTAAAGCAGCTTGTTCACCTTTAGGTTTTTCAGGCTTTAAGTCATTACGGCTCAAAAAACTTGCATTAACAACAAAACTTGAGATGTGCCAAGCACAGTCTTTACGGTTTTGCTGTGCCTTTTTTTCTCCCAGAAAGGGCGCAGGCTTTTTATCTCATTTAGAAACAACAATAATTTTATAACGGTAAAACTATGCGAAACTTAGAAACATCTTCCAAAAAATTACAGGTTATTCAAACCGCAATTCAATTATTTACCAGTCGTGGCTTTCACACGTCAGGCGTAGACTTGATTGCTAAAGAAGCCCAAATCACCAAATCCACGTTTTATAAATATTTTGGCTCAAAAGAACGCTTAATCGAAATGTGCATCGCCTTTCAAAAAAGCCTATTGAGAGACGACGTGCTTGCCATTATTTATTCAAGCCGTTACTACACATCAAAAGATAAACTCAAAGAAATTATTGTTTTACATACCAATCTAAACAGCCTATACAACCTTTTACTTAAAGCCATTTTTGAAATAAAACTGCTTCATCCGCAGGCTTACCGTATAGCGGTTGAATATAGAAAGTGGCTGCGCCATGAAATTTTTGATCTGATTTTTAGCAGAGAAATTAATGAACCAAAATTCGATGCCAATATGGTAGTAAACCTTATAGATGGTTTACTGCTACAAGTTTTAAGCTTAAACAGTTTGAAAGAAAGGGATGTGGTGGTAGAGCAGTTTTTTAAACCTACATGTTTAAGGTAAATCAATTAAATATTAGGAATATAAAAAATTATATGGCATGGCTATAACCATGCCAGTTTTAAGGGTAAAGATAAGCGACTACTTTTTGGGACTTAATACGACTCTCAGAAAAAGTTGATAAGTTATGATGAATAAAATAGAACCTCTATTAGATTCATCTAGTTAAAAACTAGTTTGGTCATAGCAACAAAGACATTTAAAACCCAAAATAATTATTTGTTTTATAGAGATGAGAAACAAGTTAAGCCAAAGATACTTATTAGTCCAAACATGACCACAAAAGTAGGGAGATTCTTAGCATTTTTTTTTAAAAGAATAGGTAGAATAATCAAACAAGCGAGATAGGTGAGTGGGGATAAAATTATACATAGCGATATCGCGGCATAACCGCTTGCACCTTCAAAATTGGACATATTCATTGTCAGAAGTAGGGCAATTAGGCTGCCAATGGTCAAACTGGTTGGTAAACCCAATATGAGATAACAGATAATAAGTCCAATGGGGGTACGTTGCTTGAAGGATGAATTTGGTAAGTTGTTATCTGTTTCCATAAAGTATTACTCTTAATATTAATGTATTTTTTACAGTTCTTTAAATATATGCATATTATTGAAATAAATGATAATAGTCTCATTTGAATCAGAAGCAATCGAATATGAACGTAAATTTATTTCTTTAGAGAATATAGCGTTGATTTACATTTAGATTGTCTCTAACTCAATTAATGTATTGATATAGTTCCATGTCTTCTCTGGTTCAATCGGATTTTCTTCGTAAACTGACCCATTAATTAACCCATCCAGAAGAGAGAGAAATAGGTGAGTTAGCGTTAGAGGGTCCTTTATTTCTAATTCCTTAACAATAGAAGTGGTTGTGTCAAATAACCAATTTCGATATTCATCCAGTACAACCAGAATAGATGAGTATAAGTCTCCTACATCCATGCGTGCTTTATGAAATGGGCATCCTTTAGCATCATTTTGGTTCACCCAATTGATATACCAAAGGTAGAGTTGCTCTAATTTTTCTAAAGGCTCTGATCGTGCCGAGATATGCTCTTCTACAGCAATCTGGATATCGAGTTTTAATTCCTTTAAGCAGGCCACTACCAGTTGTTCTTTAGATGGAAAATGCTTATAAAAAGTCGCTTTGGCAATATTAGATTCAGCAATAATACGGTCGATACCGACACCGATATAGCTTTCGTGAATAAAGAGCTGAGTTGCAGTGCTTAGAATAATTTCTCGTTTTGATGGTTTTTTTAATTTTAATTGTGCATTCATAAGGATTTATTGCAATTTGTGGAAGTGTTAGGTTTGTTATTTTAATTTATAAATAATATATTCGACTAGTCATCAAAGGTGAAATTAATATAAAAAATAGACAGATCTGTACGTATTTTATAAAATATGATAAATGAAGTCCTAAAGTTATAAACAAAGTAATGTTTAATAATATTTCCCAAGTTTTAGAGAGTATAGGTTTTCTCTCACAACATCGTTCGGTGTATCTCCAATTTTCAGATGCATCCCTGAATAGTCAGGTTTTCTTACAACGTATAGACGGGCAGCATTATCTTAATCAGGGCATGACAGCAGAGCTGATTTGTTTATCAACAAATGCCCATATTGCACTCAAGACATTTATTGGGGTACAGGTTGCGATTGATCAGGTCACAGATCAAGGCCTGTTGTTTCGCACTACAGGTATTATTACGGGTGCATCACAAGGGCAAAGTGATGGTGCTTTAACCTTATACAAATTCACCATAAGTGATCCAACTTACCTCTGGCATAAACGCAGAAACAGCCGTGTGTTTATGAACAAAAGTGTGCGGGAAATTACTGAAATTTTATTTCAGGAGTGGCAGGGTAAAAGCCCGTTGTTCGCATCTAGTCTAACTTTAGATTTAAGCGGCTTAAAGCAGGCGTATGACATACGCCCTTTCGTTATGCAATTGAACCAAAGTGACTACGACTTTTTAACTCGTTTATGGCGTAGTGAAGGCATTAACTGGCTGATTGATGAAGCGGAGCTTAATGTCGCAAGCAATACAGATCATATCCAGCCACAAAAACTACGTCTTATTGATGACAATAACCAATATCAAGCGTTAACAAGAAGAACGATTCGCTACCATCGAAGTCATGCAACTGAACAATTTGATAGCATGACCAGCCTTATGGCTAACCGTAGTTTACAGCCCACTTCTGTTTTTGTGCAGCGTTGGCAGTCAGATGTATTAGAGCAAACAGATGGGGTAGGCAGTGTACAAAGCAAACATGAGCATAGCTCTAACTATGACAACCAAAGTTTAAGTCTTGAAGATGCATGGCACTTTAGTCCGGCATGGATGCAAGATTTAAAAGGCGAAGATGGTGCAACCTCTGCAAGTAATCAACAACTGGAAAAATTTAACCAGAACTTAAGCGCTTTTCATGATGCTCAGTCCAAGCAGTTTATTGCTCAAACTACAGTACGGGATACACAAGTCGGTTACTGGTTTGAGCTGAATGAACACCCTGAAATTGATCTTCATACCGGTGCGGATAAAGAGTTTCTAATCATTGGTAAGCATTACTATAACCAAAACAACTTACCGAAAGACTTAAACCAACAAATTCAAGCTTTAGTTCAACAAAGCCATTGGCAAGTGAGTCAGACAGACGAGCGCCAAGGTAATAAACTGATTTTACAACGTCGCCATATCAAGACAGTTCCAGAATACCAGCCATTACAAGATCGACCTCAAGCCGCTGTACAACGTGCACGTGTAGTTGGACCAGAAGGCGAGCAAATTTATGTCGATCAATGGGGACGCATTAAAGTTCGTTTCTTGTTTACCTGAGCTGATGACCACCGCCATGATGGTGGAGCAGGAAGTAACGACAATGACACGGATTCGGCTTGGGTTGATGTTTTAACCCCGTGGGCTGGAAAAGGTTATGGGGCACGGTTCTTACCACGCGTGGGTGAAATCGTTGTAATTGATTTCTTTGACGGTAATGTTGACCGACCATTTGTGGCGGGACGTATTCACGAAGCTGAACGTTATCCAACCCAATTTGATCAGAAAGGCCAGCTCCCTGATACTAAAAAGCTGAGTGGTATTCGGTCAGAAGAAGTGGGTGGCAATGGTTTTAACCAGTTACGTCTTGATGATACGACTGGGCAAATTAGTGCCCAGCTACAAAGTAGCCATGCGGCTAGTCAGCTAAACTTAGGTAACTTAAGCCATCCAAAAGACAAAGCGCAAAGTGATGGTCGTGGCGAAGGTTTTGAACTGAGAACTGACCAGTGGGGTGCTGTTAGAGCAGGTAAGGGTTTACTCATTACCACTCATAAACAAGATCAAGGCACACATTTAGACGCAGCCGATGCCAAACAACAAATAGAAAGTGGTCTTAACAATGCTAAGGCACTGAGTGAAGTTGCTAAAAATCAGCAAACTGATCCATTGGAAGTGCTTGAGAACTTAAAAACGTTTATAGAGCAAATTGAACAGCAGGATAAAGAAAAGGCTGCTGCATTTAAGCAAGCCTTGATGATATTAACTGTACCTAACAGTATTGCCGTAGCCAGTAATGAAGATATTCATTTAAGTGCAGATGGTCAGTTAAGCCAAACTGCTGGGGACAGCATTAATATAAGCACTCAAAAGAACCTGATTGCACATGCTCAAAATAAGTTAAGTCTATTTGCTGCCCAACAGGGCGCACGACTTTATGCGGCTAAAGGGAAAATTGAGATACAAGCGCAAGGCGACGGCGCAGATTTAATTGCCCGTAAAGGTATTCAGATTATTTCAACAGAAGACAAAATTGCTATTAATGCTTCTAAAGAAATTGTTATTACAGCGGGTAGTTCTCAAATCAAGATTAATGGCTCTGGTATTTTCCCTGTCAGTGGTGGTAAGTTTGAGGTGAAGGCAGGGCAGCATATGTTTATGGGAGGTGGCAGTGCTTCGAGTAATTTGCCTGCTTTACCTCAGTTGAATATGCCTGCTAAAGAGCTTGAACTTAAATACGTGTATGACGATTTAAAGCCAGTCGCTCAAGCACCTTACAAACTTATATTTCAGGATGGTACGACGCAAGAGGGTCTTCTGGATAGTAGTGGTTCTGCTAAAGTTCAGATTCCTGCGGATAAAATTCAGTCAAAAGTCTATTACGGTTTTAGCAATATGGAAGCTAAACCTGATCAGCCCAAACAGGACAATACATTTAAAGATAAACACGTAATGAGTGTTATGGCAGCAGAACAATTGATCGAACAATATAACAAGCAAGAACTTGACCACTTATTAGATGAATATTTCCCAGATGAAATAGAAGCCATCATAGAAGGGCAAGGTGTCGTGTACGATGACCATATCAATGATTATGAGGAAAAAGATTTAGAACAACAAAATAACCCAGATGATGCTATTGCTGATCATGCAGAAGAAATTCTCTTGAATGAACCATCAAGTCTACATTCTGGTTTTGGGGAAGATGTATGAGTACAGCAGTTGCAAAGTCACACGTTAAATCGATTAGGGTCACCAAAAAAGGAGAGCAATCAGCAGCCAACTGGATAAAAGGGGTATTAGACGGGAGTGGATCAAGCCCGGCACAAATTATTGTAGCTGTTGTAATTGGCTGCATCCCTTTTGTTGGTCAAGGTGTTGATGTTGGTAATGTGATTGTTTCAATTGTTAAAATTGCAGAAAACCCCAACAATAAAGATAACTGGTTTGACCTAGTCTTTAATTTAATTGCGTTTGTTCCTGTAGCTGGAGATGGGCTTAAAATTGTATTTAAGCAATTGCGCTCAGGTAAATCTATGGGAGCAATATTAGATGCAATCCCCAGTAAAACCTTGCGTGGTGATGTTGAAAAATGGTTTCGTAATTTAAACTGGAATGCTTATACCAAAGAGTTACAGAAAACCGTTAATAAAATGATAGATAGACTCATTAACGTTTTTGATAGCTGGATGACCAGAGCGGTCTTGGGACAAGCCCGATTAAAGACTCTTGTAGTACAACTGAGAAAAATGAAAACAGTTGCGAACAGGCAAATTGAAATGGTGATGAAAGACCTGCAATTAGCCCATAAAAAAGCTTTGGCAACCCCTTATCCTAATACCACAGCGAGGGCACCCATCCACAAAACGGGTTCAAAGCCACTTAATCGAACTTCGGCGCCTCATACACAGCAAAAGGGTCAGGTTCTTAAAAATACCAGTGGTAATACAGCGAAGACAGGAAGCAAGAATACATCAACCAAAAGAACATCAAAAAAGCGCAGTAATAAGGAATTAGGTTCGGGTGGTGAACACATCACGGATTATTACTTTGTGAAGCGGAAAAAGAGTCGTACCAAAATTAATAATAATGGTGTGCTGTATGAATATCATGATACTGGACATGATGGTATTGACCATGCTTGGTATAGCAATAGTATTGGGCATAAGTACCGAATTACAGATAGTAAAGCGACGAATTTAGCCAGTCATCGAAAAATCATGACTCCGAAAGCAGCAATGGATGCTTTAAGCATGGGCTTGGATGTTTATGTAAAGTCTTCCAAAGAGAAAAAAACTAAAGGTGCATTAGGTAAAACAGTCAGTGATGGTGCACAAATGTCACATCTTTGGATTGCGAATAAAATTGGTAGCGCAAAGATTACGTCTAGTCATAAAGTTAAATTACTTGAGCAGATTGAAGCTTGGAAGCGTGTCGAATTTAAGCCTGCATCTGAAAGAGTTTTTAAAAATGGGAAAGGACAAACTGTTGCAGTGAAGTGCCCTTATGACCGAAGTTTAGTGACGATAACGGGAAATCAATTTGACCACCATAGTCAATGTAAAGGTCTGGATGAACCGAAATGTACCCGTTCAGTGACCTCACATGCGATTACTTTAGAGTTTGTCTTGCCGAATGAAATGTTACGGGAGTAATGAAATTGGAATATCAAGTTAATGATCAAGAAATAGATTGGCAGAAATGGTTTGATCAGGAAAACAAAGATTCGGATAGTTATAGGGATAGTTTTCTAGAAACAGAAATGTATCAAAGAAGATTTAATACTTTTCTAAATGGCATTTACTCAGTGACTGATGGGTTCCGAAAATATAAAACTAGTGCCAAAGCTGGAAAAATGATGAGCGCAGGGCATCAACGTTTACAAGATGTACTGAATTTAATGTCATTGCAGTATTCAGCGGGTGGGGATATTAGCTTTATTAAAGAGCTTTATCCTTACTTACTGCATTGGATGGAAGAATATGCAGAAACTCATGCAGCTTATCACCAAACAGAAGAAGCTGGTGGACGTTACGTTTGGCATATTAGTTTAGGTACAGAAGACTACTGGTATATTGCTTTACGTTTGATCTGTTTTGGTTTGTTAACGGGCTATGCAGACCAAATGGCACGGATTATGCCGATTATTGATTATGTTGAGGCAACTCCTGAAGGCCAAGAAAAAGATGGTTTAATCGAGCGTCTGGTTGCTCCATTTGTAGCAGACCGTGGCACTCCACCAGATGAAGCCAGAAGACATTTGCCTTATCGAAAGTTAATCAAGGTGTTTAATGCTGCACCTGAACAACGCCCAGCTTTAATGCTGCAATATTTAGAAAGTTGGTATGAGGCGAGCCGTCGGGAACCTTATTACAACCAGCATCCCCAAGCAGATATAGATGAAGGCTTTTTGTATTATGGCTACTGGTCATGGGAATCGGCAGCGGTGACATGGCTGTTAGATATAGATGATGCTTTATACCGTGAGCATGAGTTCTACCCAAAAGACTTAGTTGATTTTGCGCGTACACAATCAAATGTGGTTCCAAATGAGGAACAGCCAGAACGTATAAAAGTAAAAGGTGGCGAAGCTTGTATTAAAACAGGTCATTGGATTACTCCAGCTAAACCTGATACACGATTGTATTTTACGCAAGGTACAATCTTGCCGATCCTTTCAGAAACGGACTGGGGTGAAGTGTATTGGTACTGGGATGGTGAGAATTAATTGAATGCCCGAAAGGGCATTTTTATTTGCAACTAATTCATAAACCGAAATGTACCCGTACCGTGACTGCACATGCGATTACTTTAGAATTTGTATTGCCCAATGAAATGCTGGAGCGTTAAGAATGTCAATAACAGTCAATGATCAAGAAATAGATTGGCAAAAATGGTTAGAGTTAGAAGTTACTGACGAGAATGATTTTAGAGATAATTATTTATTAAAACAGGACTATCATGAAAACTTTGATGAGCTTGTAAATGGATTGTATTCAGTTACGGATGGATTTCGGAAATATAAAGCTAATGCCAAAACTGGAAAAATGATGAGTGCAGGGCATCAACGTTTAAGAGATGCTTTAGATTTGATGTCTTTGCAATATTCGGCGGGTGGAGATATCAGCTTTATTAAAGAGCTTTATCCTTACTTACTCCATTGGACTGAAGAATATGCAGAAACCAGTCATTTATATAATTTAAGCCCTGATGCTGGTGGTCGCTATGTCTGGCATATCAGTTTAGGTACAGAAGACTATTGGTATATTGCTTTACGTTTGATCTGTTTTGGTTTGTTAACGGGCTATGCAGACCAAATGTATCGGATTATGCCAATTATTGACTATGTTGAAGCTACACCAGAAGGTCAAGAGAAAGATGGGTTAATTGAACGTCTGGTTGCTCCGTTTGTAGCAGACCGAGGAACTCCACCAGATGAAGCCAGAAGACATTTACCTTATCGAAAGTTGATCAAGGTATTTAATGCTGCACCTGAGCAACGCCCAGCTTTAATGTTGCAATATTTAGAAAGCTGGTATGAGGCAAGTCGTCGAGAGCCTTATCATGATCAACATCCACAAACTGATTTGAGGTCGGGTGTTAGCTATTACGGCTACTGGTCATGGGAAGCGGCAGCGGTGACATGGCTGTTAGATATAGATGATGCTTTATATCGTGAGCATGAGTTCTACCCAAAAGACTTAGTTGATTTTGCGCGTACACAATCAAATGTGGTTCCAAATGAGGAGCAGCCAGAACGTATAAAAGTAAAAGGTGGCGAAGCTTGTATTAAAACAGGTCATTGGATTACTCCAGCTAAACCTGATACACGACTTTATTTTACGCAAGGTGCAATCTTGCCAATACTTTCAGAAACGGATTGGGGCGAAGTGTATTGGTACTGGGACGGTGAGAATTAATTGAATGCCCGAAAGGGCATTTATATAAAACACAATGAAAATATTTAATTTTGAACTAGCTTGTTAGAGTTTTGAGCTTCTTTTGATACACGAATAATGCTCGATATTGGGAAGTTTGTGCATGAAGAAGGCCTAGGCAACGATGATTAAAGTCCGTTAAGGTTTTTCTTTATTCTATTTTGTATTTCCTAAATATATGAACGAAAAATTAGAAAGAGTATAAAAATGAATGAATTGTTGATAGATGAAGATTTTGAAATTTTCTATCACGATGAGAGTTTTTGTCCTCCGATTGAATTTACCCTTGTTTCTGAGGAAGTGTTAGCTAAGTTCAAGGAAAATTATCGAATCAATTACTTGAGTACTGAAAAGCCATTGGCTTTTTGGTTGGAGAAATGAATTGTTTTGGCAGGAAAATCCAGAGGATTACCAAGATGTTCTGGATTCTTGGTTGGCAAAACAAGTAATGGGTAGACCCAAAGTAAACGAAGTAATTCATATGCTTCAACAAGTAAGAAAAGATGCTCCAAAATATATGAATTCTGCGTTTGCAGAAATTCAAAAAACAGTTAATCAAATGTTGAATATGCATCCCCCATTACCGAGTACAGCAGCAGCTAAGACCGCACGTCAAGTTCCTCCTAGACAGAAGACAGGTGCTGGGAAAGGAAAAAACTCATCTCAACAACCTTCAAGTCATCAACGAGGTGGAGCACAGCAGCAAGTAAAAAATAAAGCTCCGACTGTTCAGAGTTCTGCTGCTAATAAAACAAAACGTAGTCAAGAAATTAGACAATCGAAAAAAAAGCGTTGGTCTTCGGGGGTGCCTGCTGAGCATATTGTGGATTACTATTCAAAAGAAAGACGAAAGGGTTTACGCAAAATTAATGATAATGGACGTTTAATAGAAGAACATGACCGTTTAAAGCGTAATGCAGCGGGTGACCGAATACGTAAACAAGATATTAACCAAACTGGTATAGACCATTTGTGGTTTGGAAGCCATAAAGGTCGTAAATATTTGGTTGGTGAAACAAAGGGAAGCATTTTTGGTCATTTTGCTTTTTTAGCGGGAATGGCAGATTCTGATGCTAAAGCCATTGAAGGTAATCGGAGCGAGATTGGTAAAATTTTTGATGAGAAGACTGAGTACAATGAACAGTCAGGGTTAGGTAAAAGATCGACTAGTGCAGAAATTTCTATAAAAAATGAAGGGGCTCTAACGGGCAGTCAAGGGAAAGCTGGGTTAAGTGGAACTAAGTCTAAAGGTCGTCAGATGAGTCATAGATGGGTAGAAAGCTCATTGAATAATGATAATTCAATTTCAATAGGCCATAAATCTTTCATTAGAAGAGAAATAGTGAGAGCAGATATAACAGGTATACCTCCTACAGTTTATCATAGGGAGATATATATGATTACAGGTAAACAATATGAACAACATGATCGTTCAAAAGGCAGAGTCCATAATATTCAAATGCCCTTAATTGTACTTCAAGATAATATATTAGTTGAATAGGTAGTAATTAATGAAGTTAATATCAAGAGTAGATTGGGGAAAAAATAGAAGAGAGCCTTATCAAAAATATAAGGATTATGAAGAAATTTGTTTATCTGCGGTTGAAGGAATTCCTGTAGGGATAGAATTGATTAAATCTCCATCAAATAATATCCCTGAAAATTATTTTTATACTGCTTTGATGCGAGCATCTAGGCGGATAGCTATGTTTAGTTCTGAATATAATATTTATAGTTATTCTGCTGGTCTAACAGTAGAAGAACTTGCTGACTTTTTTCCAAAGGTAGTGGAATATTGGCAGCTTTACGCAAAGCATCATATCAATTTTCATCAAAGTTCAGAATGTGATGGGCATTTAGTACCACATTTAGAACTGGTAAATGATGAATATTGGGAAGCTTTACAGTTAGTTTGTTTCTCAATTTTATTTGCTCAACCTGAGCATTTAAAAATAATTATGGAACTTTTGGCTTATGAAAATGATGAGCAAGATGCCTTACTAGATAAACTAGTTTCCCCATGGTTACCAGATCGGGAAATCTCGGAAGTATATTTAAGACAACTTCCATATAGAAAGCTTGAAAAAGTGTTTACGGCGGATGAAGTTGACCGTCCAGCTTTGATGTCTGCTTATATGGATGAGTGGTATGGTGCAAGTAAAAGAGAACCTTATCATGACCGTCATAAAAGTAGTCAGTTTCCGGGGTATTGGTCATTAGAAGCAGCAGCAATTACAGTTATTTTACGAATAGATGATAGTAGTTATCATGATAAACCATACTATCCAAAAGACTTGGTTGATTATGCTCGAAGCCAGTATATGGTTCTAGATGAACATGGGAATATAGAGGAAGAAGCTAACCGTTTACGTTGTGAAGCTGGTGAACCTTGTCCACAGTCTGGAGAATGGTATAGCCCAGCGAATGGCATGCAAAAGCGTCATTTTAATCAGGGCGAAATTATGCCGGAAATTAAAGATAACTCTTGGGGTGAAACTATTTGGTATTTAAATCTAGAAAATTAATAATATTTTTATTTAAAAATATATAAGGTCTATCCAATAAATAGGCTTTTATATGTGGAATATATATATTAATTAAAATGCAGTAGTGATGTGGTTTTAAATGTCAAGTAAAAAATTAAAATCAATGTGAAATTAGAGAGATGTAAATAATGTTGCCGATTAGCCAACAGGAAGAGATACAAAAGTACTTTGATTACTTTAATGTTAAGTTTTCTAAGATTGAAATAGGTAAAAAACCAACGCCTAAATTCATTGCTCAGCATAAACATACTTTTCCTGAATATTTATTTTATATTTGGGATAAGTTAGGTTTTGCATCATTTGAAAATGGCGGCTTTTGGTTAGTTAATCCAGTGGATTATGAAGATATTTTAGAGCTTTGTTTAAAAGATACTGATTTTTCCCAATATGATGAATTTTATATTCTTGGACGAAGTGCTTTTGGAGAATTGCATGCTAGAGGTAAAAGTACGAGTTCAAAGTTGACAATAGATATGATCAATTTAAGAATTTACCCATCAATTAAAGATATTCAAGATACTGAAAATAATGATTTATTAGGCTCATTTTTATCTATGATTGTTACTAGAGCTAAGAATGAAGACATAGATGTTTATGATAAAAACGGAAAATTTCTTTTTGATCGCTGCTTAACAAATTTAGGTGAGCTTAGAGAGAATGAAATCTATGCCTTTGAACCACCAGTGGTATTAGGTGGACCACAAGTTATTGAGAATATGAAAAAAGTAGATTTATTCCAATACATTCCTTTTGTAGCTCAACTAGATAAATTCCAAGTCATGTTGGATATTGTCAAAGAGGTTGATCGTTTGGGTGTCAAACAGCAAGGTTAATCTTGCCTAACAAAATATATGCTATGTGAGTAATTAGAAAAGGGAGTTAGGCTCCTTTTTCTATATATAAATTCTTCAAATAAAATTTGATAGTGGCCTAACAGAATTCGACTGTGCCATAAAAAGCATGGTCCATATTTTGATATACTGCGGAAAGCTTTACTGAGGATTTGATGGGAATGAATAATGAAATTTCGGTAAAAGTTTTTATTAATTGCTAAAAAAGGAGAAATTCTAATGAAAAATAGACTCATCTTCATTTTTTCAATCCTGTTGATACTTACAGGTTGTGGTAAGAAATATAAGATAACCCCTGATAGTTTGCCTATAGCTCATGTTAATCAAAATTATCAACAAATAATTAATATCTCAGGTGGGAAAACAGTTGATGGAGATGTAGATTTTAAAAGTAATATTCCTAATGATTTAGGTATATCGGTTAGTCCAGATGAAAGTAGTGGTTATAATCAAATTACAATCAAAGGTGTTCCAAAATACACTGGGACATTTACTATTTATATTTCGACGGGATTTTATGCTGGTGGTGATGCTGTAATTAAAAAAAGTTATACTCTCAAAGTTGAGAAATAAATATCTTAAATTTTAAGAAGATCTAAAATTAACTTAGTACTCCTTCCAAATAAAAAATAGTCTATTATTTATGGACTATTTTTTATTTACACTTTTTATCAATGTAAATTTAATAATAAATTTTAATATTTGAAAGTCTTTTTAGTCGTGATAGTTAATTTCGAATAGAAAGTATTTTTTGCTTCAATTGTTAAAACGGAGAAATTTTAATGAAATTTAAACTTATCGCTATTTTATCAATATTATTGATACTTACAGGTTGTGGTAAGAAATATACGATTACACCTGATCTACTTCCAACAGCTCATGTGAATCAGGAATATAAACAAACTATAGAAATATCTGGCGGTAAGGTTAGTGATACAAGTTCACCTTTAAAAACAGATATACCTGAAAATTTAGGAATAACAATTCAACCTGCTAATGATCTCAATGGCTATAATATTATTGAAGTCAAGGGTATTCCAAAGCATAAAGGTACATTTACAATTCATATTTGGGCTGGTTTTTATGCAGGGGGTAATAATGAGATCAATAAAACTTATAATTTTACAGTTCAATAAAAGAGATTTAACCTGTAATAAGTTATATGAAATTTTTATCCATTTAACAGAAAGAAGATGGTCTAATTATGGGGAAATCTAACAACTATATTCGCTCCATTATTTTTTCAATTTTACTGATACTTACAGCTTGTGGAAAGAAATATACTATAACTCCTGATGTACTTCCAACAGCTCATGTGAGTCAGGAGTATAGACAACTTATTCAGATTTCTGGAGGCAAAGTTGTAGATAAAGAGGCTGAATTAACTACAGATATTCCCGATGATCTTGGTATTACAGTTAAGCCAGGAAATGATTTATCTAAATACAATATTATTGAGATCAAAGGAAAACCAAAATATAAGGGAACATTTTCTATAAAAATTTGGGCTGGGTTTCATGGTGGGGGGAGCTCTGTAATTGATAAAACCTATACTTTTAAAGTTGAGAAATAAATATTTAAATTTTAAGAAGTTCTAAAAATGATATGATACTAAATTCTTGTATATATCTAAATTTAAATATTAGAAAACCTTCTCAAGGTAAGTTTAAATGAAAAAAATTATAACGAATCAATTGAATCTTGAAGATATACCTATGAACTACAAGTGGAATAGTTTTGTTCAGTTTGCTTTAAGTTTTGATCCTAGATTAGAGATGGATCAATGGAGCGAAAGTGATTATATTAGTCCAAGTCGGTTGCCAACTGAGTCGGATTCTATAATAGGATTGAGAGGCTATTTGTACCATCTTCAAAGAGTAAATAATCAAGATATTAATTATGAAAATACTTTAAAGTTTAGAGTAGAAAAGGCATATAGTTTATTAAGAGAAAAGTTAAGGGGATCTTAATTTTCATTTTTCTTATATTCTTAATAGAAATATACACAAATTATTTTAGTAAGAGAAAATAGGAATGCTGACAGTTTTATTTGAAGATATTATGTGCGCTTTTATAGAAAACTTTAAAGTATCCTATTAAAAATATAGCAATACATGGTATTTTAATTATGATTGATGGTGCTAATTTTATAGGACTTGCAGCAACAATAAAGACTTGATAAATAATTGAATTATGGCTTCTTATTGCTGTGTCAGCTATATATTCCTTTATTATTTTGAGCCAAACAACTTGTTTGGCTCTTATTTTGAGGTTAATTCCTATCTATTCAGACTGAGCTAAGTCACGTTCGCGGCATGATAATTCATAATAATTACCTTTTGGCAGAGAACGAATTTTAAAGCCATAGTAATCACTAGTTGACTCTATAGGTCCGACACTACATTGATTTGTTTTCGCAAATTTTTCAATCAATTTCAAATTAGAAGTTTGCTTAAATACAGCTCCCCAACCTTCACTTACACAACAGCCCACATATTCAGACATATATTCATCTGAAATGAGTACGACATTTTGTCCCATAAACTCATAAGGTTTCTTGAGTTTATATATATCGTTATAGTCTGCTCGCGAAATATTAGGTTTCTTGGCTAAAAAGCCTTTTTGTTTGAGTATTTGGAACTTTAAAAAATTCTGAGGCCCAGTACCAAGTCCTCTATAAACCGAATTATTAACTTCTGCAAAGCTATATGAGCTAAGCATACTGACTAAACTTAAAAATAATATTTTTCTCATTTTAAATTTCAAAAGTTATATAAGGCCGTAATTCTTTCATATCTTATGAGTAGCGTAAAGTAAATGACTGATTTTTATAGTCTACACATAAAATATAGTGTCGATAATAGTTTGTTATTAAATTATTTTTCTTTGAACTAGATGAGATAAGAGGGGAAGGAAAGCAACCTAAATGATAACTTTCCTTTATTTTCAAATTATGAGAAAAGCTTTAAGACTAAGCTTAATGAAATAGGGTTATTTCTTTACTTTAAAACGGTATTTACATTTTAGGCAGCGGTAGTCCTGAAATATATTTTTGTCGATCATTACACCTGCTTTTTTACCAAAGATATTACCCACTACACCGCCAGTAATACCTGCACTGATTGCACCGACAAAAGTTCCTACAGTACCGCCAACAATTACACCTAATGGTCCAGCAACTGTACCAATCGCTGCTCCTATAGAAGCACCTGTTGCAGCACCGCCTACGGTACCCGCTGTTGTTCCCGCAGCTGTTAGTAAAACACCGCCAGTGGTTTTGAGTAGTTTGTCATGATCACGTGTTTCAATTTCTGTAGAACCACACTTTGGGCATTGCAGCGTTTTTTCCATAAAATTTTTCCTGTCTTTCATCATTAAGCGACACAGTGAATGGAGCAAAATCAGTAAAGTGGGTAAAGAGCACGACTTATGGCGAAGCGTCTTTTTCCTGATTGGTGATCGCAACGATATACCGAGTCAGCCACGATTTTAGCTGAACATTGGCACAATTATTTATAGATCATGTAAACACTTGTACTTTAATAATCATCTCTTAAAAAGATCTTAAGCACCATTTTTAAATGAATAACCTGTACCTAGAAGTGACTAAGTGATGTGTGAATGATCAGAAACAAGATAAATATTTGGCTTGATTAGATTTGCAGTGAGGGTAAGCTTGTTTATAGTTCTCTAAAATAAGAAAGGCTTATTCTGTGTTTGAATAAGCCTTTTAGGACGTTCAGAGTGATTTATCTAACCTTAAAACTTTATATAAACCAAGCATTAAAGCAATCCAGATTGGAATTAAAATTACCGATTCTTTAAAGCCTTGAGTCCACATAATATATAAAATCATGCCGATAAAAACGAGCACAACATAGTTACTTAAAGGTGAAAATAGAGCAGGGAACTTGGCAACTTTTCCGTCAAGTTTCATGGCTTTTTTAAACTTTAAGTGGGTAAAGCTAATAATCGCCCAGTTTAAAACTAAAGCTGCAACAGCCATATACATAAGATGGCTTAAAGCTTCTTCTGGTACAAAATAGTTAAGTAAAACACACCCAAAAATCAGGATAGAAGAGAAGACAACAGCGGCTGTTGGTACACCTTGTTTGCTTACTTGTCCAAAAACTTTAGGCGCATTGCCTTGGACTGCTAGTCCGTACAACATACGACTGTTGGCATACATGCCGCTGTTATAAACTGAAAGCGCAGCAGTTAAAATAATAAAGTTAAGTAAATGTGCTGCCCAACCAATACCAAGCTGGCTAAAAATCATGACAAATGGGCTTTTATCTAAACCACCGAGGTCCAGTTGGTTCCAAGGAATTAGCGACATAATAATTGCAAGGGAAGCCACGTAAAAAATCAAGATTCGAAAAATAACTTGGTTAATGGCTTGCGGAATACTTTTTTCCGGATTCTCAGCTTCAGCAGCGGTCATTCCAATCAGTTCAATACCGCCAAATGCAAACATTAAAAAGGCGAGCATATAGAACAAACCCGAAAACCCATGCGGGAAAAATCCGCCATGCTGCCATAGGTTTGAAAAGCTCGCTATAGAGTCGTTGCCTGCTGTAAGCAATAAATATAAGCCAAACACAATCATTGAAATGACTGCGGTAACTTTAATAATGGCTAACCAAAATTCAGATTCGCCATAAAATTTAACATTGCCTAAGTTCAAACAAGTGACCAGTACAAAGAAAAATAAAACCGAAACCCACGCAGGTATATGAGGCCACCAATAATGCACATATTTGGCTACAGCAGTAAGCTCAGTCATAGCCACTAAAATGTACACTACCCAATAGTTCCAGCCCGATAAAAAACCGGGAAACCTTCCCCAATACTTCTGTGCAAAGTAGCTAAAAGAGCCAACCACAGGTTCTTCTACGATCATTTCACCCATTTGTCGCATAATTAAAAATGCAACTAAACCGACAATGGCATAACCTAAAATGATTGAAGGACCAGCAGATTGAATGACTTGTGCAGAGCCTAAAAAAAGTCCTGTGCCCACAGCACCACCCATAGCGATTAACTGGATGTGACGATTTTTAAGTCCACGTTTTAATTGGGAAGTTGAGTTACTCAAAATACTATGCGCTGTCTAAAAAAGCCGATGCTATTGTAATAGATTGAATAGGGATAACCTAGTTTGAAAACTAATATTGGGCTTATATAAAAAGATTCGCACAAATCTGTACGAATCCTTTTTTAGAGAATGTCGTTTTTATAAATTAGAAAGATACCATTTTGCCTGGGTTAATCATTGCACCGATGCCATACATACTTTTAGCGAGTGGAATAACGACAGGGGCAAGCGTACGACCAAAGATAATATTTTGATGGTCAATTTTAGATAACATTTCAAAGTCATTCGATTGACCAACAAAGTCATTTGCGATGGCTTTACCAATACGTACTGTTTGTGCCACGCCGTGACCGCTCCAGCCATGAACAGCATAAATCGGGAATTTATTGCCAAACTTACGACTATCAACCGCACCATTTACGGTTAAATCAGTAGTTCCACTCCAGACAAAATCCATTTCTAGATTTTTAATTTGTGGGAATACGGTATGAATTCGATGCTCTAGATAATTTAAAGTTTTTTCTGGACCCCAGCATGTTCCTGTACCTTGTCCACCAAACAGTAAACGGTTATTAAACACAGGTCGGTAGTAATCAATCTGGAATTGAGTGTCATAAACCGGATGTCCAAATGGCAGAAGCTCTTTGGTATCAAGCTCTAAAGGAGCGGTGGTCGCGACATAGGTGTAAAACGGAATAGTGGTATTGCTTTGCTCTGATAAAAGTTTAAATGAAGCATGGTGTACTGCCAATACCACAGACTTTTTAGCTTTTACGACAGCATTTGCTGTTTGAACATAAATGCCATCTGCTTTTTCTTCTATTGAGATGACTTCGGTTTGTTCATAAACAGTACCGCCGTTTTGGCAAAAGCCATAAATTAAGCCACGATTCAAAGCTAAAGGATGGATCTGTCCACCTAACTCATCAATTAAACCGCCTGTATAGTAGTCAGATTTAATATAGTCCATGAGTTCGTGTTTACCCACAATGCGAGTATGGTCTTCACCTAAGTATTTTCGGGCATCGGCACCCTGTGTTAAGCCAACTAAATGTCCTTCATGAACGGCAGCAGTAATATGGCCGTATTTTCGGTCAAAGTTGAGTTGATATTTTTCCGAGATGTCATCAATCAGTTGCATGGCCTCCGTAGAGGTAAAATGCCACAGTTTTTTGGCATCTTCATAGCTTAAGCGATCGGCCATTTCTTGAGCTTCCCAGCGTGCTAAACCAGGAGTAAGTTGTCCACCATTTCGGCCAGAAGCTGCACTACCAATGCGGTTTTTTTCTAACAAAACCGTATCTACACCTTGTTCAGCTAAGTGTAGGGCAGTCGATGAACCTAATAAACCACCACCAATAACCACGACATCACATTCAATGTCAGCATTTAAACTATCAAAGGTATGCCAATCAGACAGTGAGCTTTCATAGTAGTTGGCTGGGTTATCTACCGATGCATCATTAACCGTGGCTGTATCAAATTTCGCATGTTTTGGATTTAACCAACTCCATTCTTTGCCTACTTGTAGAGATTTACTTGGTTTGTATTCCACGTCTTTTAAAAGCTGAGGTTTAGAAATAATTTTCATAGAGAAGTTCCTTAAAAAATTAATAAGCATTACTAATGGCAATACTTTGTTTTTTAATCGTTTTATAGATGAATAAAAGAATGCCTAAAGATAACCAGAAGCATCCAAAAATGAGTGAAGAAGAGTCGAGATTGAGCCATAAGCAAATAATGCTAATGACCGATAAAAGCGGTAAAAATAGGTTTAGAAATTTATTTTTAAAACCTAAGCGCTGTTTATCTTTAATATAAAATTTCATAAAAACTGAGAAGTTGACGGCCGTAAAAGCAACAAGCGCACCAAAACTGATCAGACTTACGACTTGGGCTAAATCTAAAAAAATAGCCGACATTGAAATAAGCCCGACAAATAAAACCGAGAAAAATGGCGTACCTAAAGAGCTATGGATAGTCCCAAAATACTTTTTAGGGAAAATATTGTCAGTTCCCATTATATACAGTAAACGCGAAGCACTGGCATGCGAGGCAAGACCAGAGGCGACTGTGTTCATAATTTGGCCGCATAAAAATATCGACTGAAACAAAGCACCGCCGACATAAAGCACAATTTCAGGAAGTGCTTCTGAAGGGTGGTGAAAACGAACATTGTTTGGAAAATAAAGCTGAATAAACCAAGCGGCTGTGAAGAAAATAAGCCCGCCAGTAAGTGTTGTTAACATGACTGCTCGAGGAATATTTTTAGTGGGTTGTTTGGTTTCATTTGAAAGAGTAGTGACTGCATCAAAACCTAAAAATGAAAAACATAAAACCGAAGCGCCAGCAACGAGCGGTAATAGCGATTGTTCGCCATGCCATAGCGGAGCCAAGGTCAGCACATGCTCATAACCTTGAGTCGAGCCAATACCACGAATGACTAAATATACAAAAATGACCATGAGTATGATCGGTGCAAACACAAACACGAGGCTTAAATTAGCCAGTAATCGAATACGGAAACAGTTGACTAAAGTTACAAGGCCCGCCGATACCAGTACCCAAAACCAGTACGGTAAACTTGGAATAAGGGCGGTAAGATAAATTGCAGCCAGTAACACATTAATAAGGGGTAATAACAGATAGTCGAGTAGAGAACACCAGCCAACGAAAAATCCACTTTTAGGTCCTAAACTTTCAGCAGTATAACTATAGGCCGAACCTGATCTTTCTGAATTTTTACTAAACCTCGCATAGCTCCAAGCGGTGAGCAGCATAGCGCCTAAAGCGAGTAAATATGCTAGAGGAACATGACCATTGGTGATTCCGGAAACAATCCCGAAAGTATCAAAAACCGTCATGGGGGTCATATAGGCAATACCAATAATCGTGACTTGCCATAGTGTTAGTTTTTTTAAGGAAGACGCTTTATTTTCCATGTCTTTTCAACCTCAAATTTCGTTGTTTTTGCTTTTCATCCAGAAAGGCGATGCTATTTTTAGGCCAAAACTTCCCCGTGACCTGAATAAACAAGTCTGATTGAGGAAAGTTTGAACAGTAGCTAGAGGCTTAAAGTGCTATTTCACCTTGGTGGTACACTAAAGCGAGAATAAAGAACCAATATTCTTTGCTTTTTAAATCACGACCAACTGGAAAGACTGACACGGTCGCGAGAAAAACTGTTGAGTGGTCTTTTCTTTAAATAATGTTCCAGTTCTGATGCTAATGTCGTTTGAAGTAATGACCCGAGATGAATCATTCATAATGACTGCTTTTTGCTTGATATTTTTGAGTTTTGGCATAAGTAGTTTTTCAAGCGCCGAAACTAAAATATCCGTCGCAATGACACCAATAAACTGATCATGAATCATGACAGGGTGAGCAATGGTGATGGTGTAGGCGCCGTTGCAAATATAATCAACATAAGGGCCATGTATGCACGGGCTTTTATCTTGAGCAGGTTTGTGGAACCATTCAAAAGAGCGGAAATCTAAAAAGCGCTGCGCATTTTGGTAGTTTTCAAGTTTCGCTTGTTGTAACTGATCTTCTTTTTTATACCACCATTCGAGTGTCCAGTAGTCTTGCTCGTCTTGCGTTGCTGGACTATAACTTGCAAAACCAGTTCCTTGACTATAATGGCTCTGATTTAGCGCATTTTTAATTTCCTTCTGTAAAGCAGAGCGTTCTGAAGTTGAAAGCTTAATATCAGCATTTTTTTCAGAAGCGTGTTTTGACAGAATTTTGCTTGCTTTACTCGCCAGTGTTTCCGTAATTGTTGTTGTTTCCTCAACAACACTTTTTAATAAATTTTGAAGCTCTTCTATATCTAAGTGCTGGGTCATTCCGATAACTCCTAAAATTCCATATTCCTAACTTGATTATTGATAAGCCATCTCATTTATTATTTTTATTCACTCGATAACTTATAGCGAAGCATTTGGTCAGTGAGCATTGAAACTATTTTTCTGGCTTGAATCACAGCTTCATTTTCATTGTTTTCAACAAAAGACGACAAAAGATGGTGATATTGCTTTACAACTTCACGGTGAAAATCATCATCTTGATAAAGCACGGCAATAAGGGGAGCCCATTCAGCCTGAATAGTGAGTTCCTGATTTGCCAGTCTTGCAGATTGGGCAAATGAGGTGAGTGTCAGCAAACAACGTAAATCAAGCTGTGCGCGTGTGTCTGCTTCAACAGCTTTCTCAAATTGTTCAATCAATTCTTTTATTTTGCCTAGTTCATATTCTGTGGTTCTTTGAGCGGCCAAATATGCACTATGACTTAAAATTGCACTGTGAAACTCGCCTAAATCGGCAAGATACTCATTTGAAGCTTGGCGCAATGGATGTTGGTTTAACAGTAAATCTGAAGGTAGCTCACAAACAAAACTTCCTCCATTTCTGCCGCGACGTGTATCAATTAAACCTTTTACACGTAAAGTATTTAAAGCTTCGCGAACGGTAATGGGTGAAACGCCCATTAAGCGTGCTAAATCTGCCTCATTAGGAAGTTGTTCATTGCTTTTGAGCAAACCAGAGATAATTGCATTTTCCAAGCGTTCTACAACTTGTTCCGAACGAGTTGCTTGAGCAATAGGTGCAAAAATTATCGTATATGCTGACATGGCGAATTCTCTAAAAGCTAAGTCAAAAGACTTAGCTTAATGAAGCGGATAAATAATTATTAAAACACGCCATAACCATGGACAGCCTGTTCATCTTCAGGCACAGCTGGTATTGCATCCCAAAGTTCAACAATTTTGCCATTATCTACGCGCCATAATTCAAAATAGGCATGTCGATTTCCGGCAATACTACCTTCGGAATGAGTCAATACAAATTGACCATCAGCAATGGAGCGATGCGTTTTTGAGTATACCAAACCTTGTCCTTCATTACGGATATTGTTCAAAAAATCAATGACGGCTTTAACCCCATCTCCAATATCTGGACTATGTTGAATGAACTGATCGCCGTGGGTGTATTCTTTAAAGGCATCGTAATTTCCATCAATTAATGACTCCTTAAAGAACGAGGTCACAATCTCACGGTTTTTCTCTGGGTCATGGTGAGTTACGATTTCAGTCGGGCCATCTAATTGGGTTCTACCACTCACATTTGGTGCTGCTTCTGCTACAAGACCATCCCAATGCTCTACAATTTTGCCGTCTTTTACTCGGTAAATATCAAAGCCAACCAAAGGGTTTTCATCTAAGCCTTGAAAGCGGCCATGAATTGCAACCAAATCACCATCCGCTAGTACACGTACAGCTTCGTGTTGCATATCGGGACAATCTTCTACTAATTGACGAAGACCTGAAATACCGTTTGCAACGAGTGGTGAGTGTTCTATAAAGTCTTCAGAAAAATAACGGTCCAAAGCAGTGGTGTCGTGCAAATTAAATAGCTCGTGATGGGCTTTAGTCACCAAGTCTTTCATTTCTTGCCTATTCATTTTGATCTCCTTTCAAAACTCATTGTTATTATTCGTTTGAACTCATCACATGTTTAACGCGGGTATATTCTTCAAAACCGTAGCCAGATAAATCTTTACCATAACCTGATTTTTTGAAACCGCCGTGTGGCATTTCTGCGGTTAAAGGAATATGGGTATTAATCCAAACTGTACCGAAATTGAGTTCACGTGACAGACGAGTTGCGCGAGCATGATCTTTGGTCCACACACTTGAAGCTAGGCCATATTCAACGTCGTTAGCTTTTTCAATCGCATCATTTTCATCGGTAAATTTTTGAACGGTAATCACTGGTCCAAAAATTTCTTTTTGAATGGCTTCATCATGTTGTTTTAAACCACTAATAACAGTCGGTTCAAAATAGAAGCCTGGACGGTCTGCTTGTTTTCCGCCTGTTTCAACTTTGGCGTGAGCAGGTAAGTTGTCAATAAAGGCTTTAACATTTTTTAATTGGTTAGCATTGTTAAGTGGACCATAAAGTGCATCTTGATCATCTGGATCACCAAAACGGGTATTTTTGGCAGCTTCAACTAACTTTCTTAAAAACTCATCATGAACAGATTCAGCCACAATGACACGTGTTGCAGCAGTACAGTCTTGGCCTGCGTTGAAATAGCCTGTTAAAGCAATCATTTCAACGGCTTTATCAATGTCGGCATCTTCAAAAACCAGTACTGGTGCTTTACCGCCAAGTTCAAGGTGGGCTTTCGCTAAATTTGCCGCAGCAGAAGCTGCAACTTGTAAACCTGCACGGACTGAACCTGTAATAGAAACGAGAGCAGGCGTTTTATGAGATACCACTTTTGAGCCTACCTGTGCTTGGCCTAACACCACGTTAAATGCGCCTTTAGGGAAAAATGGTGCAGCAATTTCTGCCAGTAAAAGGGTACTTTCAGGTGTTGTATCACTTGGTTTGAGTACCACTGTGTTACCAGCAGCTAAGGCAGGAGCAATTTTCCAAATTGCCATCATAAGTGGATAGTTCCAAGGAGTGACTTGCCCAACTACACCGATGGGTTCACGGCGAATAGAAGACGTTAAACCTTCTAAATATTCACCAGTTGCTGAGCCATCGAGTAAGCGGGCAGCACCTGCAAAGAAACGAACTTGATCTGCCGATACACCGACTTCTTCAGATGCAATTAAGTGTTTTAACTGACCCGTATTGCGACTTTGCGCTTCAATCAAGCGCTCCGCATTTGCTTCGATAGCATCTGCTAACTTAAGCAATGCTTTTTGACGGATTGATGGTGTACTGCGTCCCCAAATTTTAAATGCTTCTTTTGCAGCTGCATACGCTGCGTCAACTTCTGCATCGGTTGCATTCGGTGACTGTGCATAAACTTCACCAGTCACTGGGCTCACCAAATCGAAGAAATCATTTCCTTTGCTAGCAACATATTCGCCGTTAATAAAGTGTTGTAGTTGAGTTTTAGCCATTTTTTTATACCTTGTCCTTGGGTTTTAACATATAACATATAATACTATATGTATTATGTTTTAATTTTTCTGTCAAATGCCTTGATGAGGGTAGTAAGTGAAAAAAGTGGGAATTTAAATCAAATTGGATTTTAAGTTTTTGATTTGATTATTTAAAAAAAATTAAAAATTTATTGAGGATTTTTAGAATGAACTATGGTTGTGATGGTTTTTAATTTTCATAGAGGGTACTTAAGGAAATTTCTTTGTAGGAATGGGAGGGTGAGCCAAACTTTATGCTTAGCTCATCAATTCTTATTCTTTGAAGTTAAAGTGCTTTATCAGGTCTTATGACTCGCAAGCAGAATGCTAGTTTCACTGTTATAAATACCTGAAATATTCCTGATTCGTTCTAATACTTTATCGAAGTTTTCTAAAGTGTCGGAACGTAGCTCAACCAAAATATCCCATTTACCGTTGGTTTTATGCAGACATTCAACCGCACTTTCTAAGCGTAGTTCTTTAATTACGGATTGTGCTTTGGTGCCTTCAACCATAATGCTCATCCATGCACGGATAACGTTGCGTTCGGCATTTGGTTTAAAACGAACTGTATATCCGGTAATGATGCCCGAAGTCTCAAGATATTCCATTCTCTTTTTAATGGTTGCTCTTGAGACGTGAACTTTTTCGGCTAACTCGGTCACAGACATCCGTGCGTTATCTTTAAGTAAACCTAAAATAATTTGATCAATATTGTCCATAATGTCATTGTCAATTATCAAATTGGTAAAAAATAATTCATTTTTTGCTGAATTACAAATTTTGTGAATCAATTTGATTTTGAATAATAGGGACATTAGCTCACCCGAATAATTCAATTTAATGGACTAGATAAAATGAATAATTTTGCAGTTTCTCGTAGCGACTTTAACGAGTGGATGGTTCCAGTTTTTGCACCGGCAAATTTCATTCCGGTACGTGGTGAAGGTTCACGTATTTGGGATCAAGAAAATAAAGAATATATCGATTTTGCAGGCGGGATTGCAGTAAACGCATTAGGTCATGCGCATCCAGTGGCAGTAAATGCATTAACAGAACAAGCAACAAAACTTTGGCATGTCGGCAATGGTTATACCAATGAACCAGTTCTACGCCTTGCTAAACAACTCACTGAAAATACATTTGCAGATAAAGTATTCTTCTGTAACTCAGGTGCAGAAGCGAATGAAGCAGCATTAAAACTGGCTCGTAAAGTTGGGCTCGATAGTGGCGTTGCGGGTAAAAGCGGCATCGTGGCATTTAATAATGCTTTCCACGGCCGTACCTTATTTACCGTTTCAGCAGGTGGTCAACCTAAATATTCACAAGACTTTGCACCACTTCCAAACGGCATTAGCCATGTTGCTTACAATGATTTAGAAGCTGCCAAAGCAGTCATTAATGAACAAACCTGTGCCGTGATTGTAGAGCCTGTACAGGGTGAAGGTGGGGTAATTCCTGCTGACATCGAATTTTTAAAAGGTTTACGCGCACTATGTGATGAGTTTGGTGCCTTACTTATTTTTGATGAAGTACAAACAGGTGTAGGCCGTACAGGTTCACTTTATGCCTACATGAACTATGGTGTTACACCAGATGTACTCACTACTGCAAAAGCACTAGGTGGTGGTTTTCCAGTGGGTGCAATGTTAACAACTGATAAATTTGCGCCGCATTTTTCAGTAGGTACGCACGGTACGACTTACGGTGGTAACCCGTTAGCAAGTGCGGTTGCGGGCGCAGTATTCGAGTTTATTAATACACCAGAAGTGCTTAACGGCGTCAAAGAGCGTCATGATTACTATAAAAATGCTTTAAATCAATTAAATGAAAAATATGAAATCTTTAAAACAATTCGTGGCAGTGGTTTATTGCTCGGATGTGTTTTAAAAGACGAGTTTGCTGGTAAAGCAAAAGATATTAATAACCTTGCAGGTGAAGAAGGTTTACTGAGTCTGATTGCTGGTCCTAATGTTGTACGTTTTACGCCGTCTTTAATTATTCCATTTGCCGATATTGATGAAGGTTTAAAGCGATTTGAACGTGCACTTGCTCGCTTTGCAGAAACTCAAAAGGATGAACAAGCCGCATGATGATTATTCGCTACATTGAACCTAAGGATGTTAATGATCTTTATCTTTTGGCTCAAAAAGCGGGTTTTGGTTTGACATCTTTGCAGCCAAATATTGAAAAGTTGGCTGCACGTATTGAACGAGCATGTAAAACAGTAGCAGGCGAATTACCAAAAGCAGATCAGGTTTACTTATTTGTTTTAGAAGATACCGAACTCAACAAAGTCGTGGGTGTTTGCGGTATTGAGGTCGCGCTCGGTTTAAAAGAGCCTTGGTATAACTTCCATGTGGGTACTCAAGTTCACGCTTCGGAACCTTTAAGTGTTTATAACGCTTTACCGACTTTGTACTTGAGTAATGATCATACTAACTGTAGTGAGCTTTGTACGTTATTTTTAGACCCTGACTATCGCTTAAATAAAAATGGCAAGTTTTTATCTAAAGTACGCTTCTTGTTTTTGTCCGCATTTCGCCAATACTTTGAAGAAACCATTGTTGCAGAAATGCGTGGTTATTCAGATGCAACTGGGCAGTCTCCATTTTGGAATGCTGTAGGTCATAAATTTTTTAATATTGAATTTACCAAAGCGGACTATTTAAGCGGAATAGGGCAAAAGGCCTTTATTGCCGAGCTGATGCCGAGACATCCGCTTTATGTCGATATGTTGCCAGACGATGCTAAAGCCGCAATTGGTATGGTTCATCCAAATACGCGACCTGCTTATAATCTTTTGCTAGAAGAAGGGCTTCGCTATAAAGGCTATGTCGATATTTTTGATGGCGGAGCAACACTACAGGCCGATATTGAAAATTTACGTGCCATTAAAGAAAGTCAGATTTTAACTGTACAAGTTGTAGAGTCTACTGATTTAAGTCTAGGTGATGAACCTTATATTGTTGCCAATGATGATTATGAAAATTATCGGGCAATTGTGGTGTATAGCGCACCTTATCAAAATCGAATACAGCTCAGTTTAGAGCAGGCTAAACATTTGAATGTTCAAAATGGGGCAGGAGTTCGTATATTGAGTATTAATGTTCAACAGGCTTCAAAATCAAAAGCTGTAAATAGGCTGGAAAATACTCAGCATTTGCAAATGGCGGTTAATTAAGCAGTGAGTTTTTACAACTCACCACATTTTATGAGGAATATTATATTATCCCTGAGTCAAAAAATTGATATGGATATACATTATCTTAATTGAATGAATGGAACTTATTATTTCATTTTAGATATTCAGATGATGAGGTATAACGGGATAATTCTATGGTTTATATTTTATTGTTTTAAATAACTATTTTAAGATTTAAAAATGGAATTTACTAAATTATAAGTGGTTTTAATAATATTGGTAAGATGATTTATTCGGCTTAATCGAAGCTTATATCACTCATATTATTAAAACCTTTATAACGGTTGCTATAAATTGGAGCTAATATTACATGAGTAATAATAAAGGAAAGCAGTTCCTGGAAGGAGACCTCCTAGGCAGTCAGCATATGACTGAGCAAGAGGAGGAAAAGTTGCAACGCTCATTGACCAATCGTCATATTCAAATGATTGCGATTGGCGGTGCAATTGGTACTGGATTATTTATGGGTTCTGGAAAAACATTAAGTGTTTCCGGGACTTCAATTATTTTAACCTATTTAATTATTGGCTTTTTCTTTTTCTTTGTGATGCGAGCAATGGGTGAATTATTGCTTGCCAACACGAATTTTAAAACATTTGCCGATTTCGCAACCGCTTATTTAGGTCCATGGGCCGGTTTTTTTCTGGGTTGGTCGTATTGGTGTAACTGGATTATTACAGCGATTGCCGATGTGATTGTGATTGGAGGGTACATGCAGTTTTGGTATCCCGATTTACCGGTCTGGATCCCCGCATTTACTTCATTAGCCATATTAACCATACTCAACTTTGTAGCAGTTCGGTTGTTTGGTGAACTCGAGTTTTGGTTCTCACTCATCAAAATTACCGCAATTATCCTGTTTATTTTGGCGGGTATTTATTTAATTAGTACGGGCTTTACTTCTCCGAATGGAGTCAAAGCTTCAGTCAGCCATTTGTTTGAAACACAATCTATGTTTCCTTATGGTGTTACAGGTTTCTTGGCTGGCTTCCAAATTGCGATATTTGCGTTTGTGGGTATTGAACTTGTTGGTACAACTGCTGCTGAAACCAAAGACCCGCATACCTCACTTCCAAAAGCCATTAACTCTATTCCTTTACGTATTTTATTGTTCTACGTAGGTGCATTGGTTTGTATTATTGCAGTTACCTCTTGGGCAAAAATTTCACCAGAAAAAAGCCCATTTGTGGAAATGTTTACGTTAGTTGGCTTACCAATTGCGGCAGGTTTAATTAACTTCGTTGTCGCAACCTCAGCTCTTTCTTCAGCAAATAGCGGAATCTTTGCAACCAGCCGTATGTTATACGGTTTAGCATTAGACAATGATGCACCGAAAAGCTTTAGTAAATTATCTAAAAGAAAAGTTCCAATTCGAGGACTCGTCTTTTCAATGGCTTGTGTAACGCTTGGAACTTCTATTTTATTTATTGTTCCAAATGTTATGACTGCATTTACGATTATTTCAGCACTCACTTCAATTTTATGTATTTTTACATTTATGCTGATTGTGATGTCATATATTTATTATCGTAAGAAAAGTCCTGAATTACATATCAAGTCAAAATATAAAATGCCGGGTGGCTTATTTATGGCATGGTTAACCATGTTATTTTTAGTTTTTACTATCGTTATTTTAGCTTTAGATCATGATACGCTGATTGCTTTAGAGTTTTCACCAGTATGGTTTGTTGGTTTATTTATTGCCTATAAATATAAAAAGAAAAAGATGTTGCAGCTTGATATTTTAAAAGCACAAAAAGTTGATTATATTTAAATAAATTTTAGTGGTTTTATTAGAAATTTTATTATTTTAAACCCGATAAAAAAGCCTCATTACGAGGCTTTTTTTATATACTTTATTTAATATTTGGATCACCTTTTTTCAAAAAAAAGCGAATCGCTAATTTTTGTAGGAATGTTCCATAAGGAGGGTGGAAAAGCTGAGTCGGGAAAAACCGATGACGAATAAATACAGTTTTTGCATGAGAAAGTTCGCGGAAACCTTCTTCGCCATGATATGACCCCATGCCTGAGTTACCGATACCACCAAAAGGAGCATCATGGTTAACTACATGCCAACCCCAGTCATTAATGGTCACACCACCCGAATGAGTTTCACGTAAAATACGATCACGTTCTACCGAGCTATGTGTAAAGCAATAAAGAGCTAATGGTCGCTCGTCCGATTTCACATAGGTAATCGCATCATCTAAAGAATCATAAGCCACCACAGGCAAAATAGGGCCAAAGAGTTCTTCTTTCATAATGCGCATATCTGGTGTGCAATTCAGCACAATCTGTACAGGCATTCTACGGCCTTGTTGGTCGAAGCTGTAAGTGTCGCAAGGAATAACACGAGCACCTTTTTCTTGCGCATCGATCAAAATATCTTGAATACGTTTTAAATGACGGTCATTTACAATCGATGTGTAATTCTCATTATTTTCAATGCTTTGACCAAACATTTTTATAAAGCTTGATTTTGCAGCTTCTACAAATTCATCAATACTTTCTTTAGGAACCAACGCATAGTCAGGTGCTACACATATTTGACCACTGTTTGTTGCTTTACCATGCGTAATACGTTTTGCCGCATCGGCAAGCGGGTAGTTGCGGCTTACAATTGCAGGAGATTTACCACCTAACTCAAGTGTAACAGGTGTTAAGTTTTCAGCTGCTGCTCGCATGACGACTTTGCCAATCGCAGGAGAACCCGTAAAGACAATATGATTAAATGGCAAAGAGGTAAATCTTGCTGGGTCTGTAATTTCTTCACCAAAAACCGCCACTTCATCTTCGTTAAAGACTTCAGCTAGCATACGTCGAAGCATTGCGTTGGTATTTGGGGTAATTTCAGGGAGTTTAATCATGACTCGGTTACCCGCAGCCAAAGCAGCAATGAGTGGGCCAAGTGCTAAATAAACCGGGAAATTCCAAGGTACAATCACACCAACTACGCCTTTAGGTTGGTATTGCACACTTAAACGGTTTGATAAAAATAAAAGCTCGGTACGGCGTTTACTTGGACGCATCCAGCGGCGTAAATGATGAATTGCATGATCAGCCTCTAACACAGAGCCAAGCAAATCTAGTAGTTTGGATTCATCAAGTGATCTTGAGCTAAAGTCAGCATTAATCGCAGCAGCTAAAGCATCTTGATAGCGAATAATTTGTTTTTTGAGTTGATGTAGCTTTGTGCGGCGTGCTTCAAGGCTTGGGTAGGGATCTGCCTCAAAATTGGCACGTTGTTTGGAAAAAATAAGTTCCATATGTTCAGTGGCAGAGCCGTTATATTCTTTTAAAGTGGAGCTTTCCATTATTGTTCCTTCCATACTTTTGCTTATCATACTTTATGCTTGAAGCGTCGTATGGTCGATGTTAAATTGAGACAACAAGAGGTAGTTTAGTGCCATTATGCACGTCACTCTAGGGATGGTGTGAGTTAAATGCCTAAAAATATTTATAAAAATGCAAATAGTGTTATTGAAGGAAATTATGATAATACATCCTTAGGTGCCAATACATATTTGCTGGGTTTGACCAGTTTATTCGATGAAATGGGTTCGCAAGGCCATTCAATATCAGAAGTTCTGTCTGGCACAAATATTTCGACAGATGCTATAAATCAGCCTTCTTTATATATTTCTCAAGTTCCAAAAATTCAGTTATTTCAAAATATTCAAAAACTATCTCACGATCCATTAATTGGACTACGCGCAGGACAAAAGCAGCGGTTGTCAGATTTTGGAGTGTATGGCTATGCGTTATATTCTTCGCGTAATTTTAGACAAGCAGTCGAGCTTGGCATTCGACATATTAAGCTTGCAGGGCCTATTTTAAAGAAGTCTTTTTATATTCGAGATGATGTTGCCGTTTTTGAAGGGCAGGACATTATTGCACTGGGTAAACTTCTGCCTTTGGTGTGCGAGTTTTGGTTTAGTTCAATGCAAACCTTAATTGAACGCGTGCTTGAAGGACCATTTCAAGCGAAGAAGCTTTTATTGCCATACCCAGCACCTGATTATGCAGAAGAATATGAAAAAGTTTTTCATTGTCCCATTCAGTTTAATGCTGGGGTGATGCAATGGCACTTTGATTTAAAATGGCTCGATGTACCTTGCCCAAATGCCAACCCGATTACTGCGGACATGTGTAAGTCATTTTGTGAGCGGATGCTTGGTGCAGCTGAACTTGAAGAGCCTGAGTTGGTGAAAACGATCCGTTTAATATTATTGGATGGAACAGGTCTTTTTCCATCAGCTCAAGAAATGGCTGAACGGTTACATATCTCAAAGCGTACTTTACACAGGCGTTTGGCAGGTTTTGATTTAACCTATCAAGAACTGTTAGATGAAACTCGGCGCCGTCTTGCAGATGAATATTTACGAGAAACCACTTTAACCGTAGATGAAATTGCCGAAAGAATTGGCTTTTCAGATACTTCTAATTTTAGAAAAGCCTATCGTCACTGGACAGGCGTTTCACCGAATGAGTATCGAATACAGTACCAAAATTAAAATCAAGTTTGGTTGCTACTTAAATCGAGAAAGTAACTTTTTCTGTAAAAATGGATTACAGAGTAAAATGGCAAATAAAATAATAAATATACCGATAATACTGAATAGATCCGGTAATTCATGCCAAAAAACAAATCCCCAAACTCCTGCAAAAATAATAGCAATATAGTTCATTGGGCCAATTTGGCCTGCTGGCGCTAGGCTATAAGCATAAGACATAAATAGTTGGCTAATATTAGCTAAAAGTCCTGCTGCAATCAGTAGGCTTAATTCGTGCCAAGTGAAAATACGCCAATGCCAAAACATTGGAATAGAGGAAATTAAACTACCAAAAACACAGAAGTAAAAAACAATACGCTCAGGCGGCTCTGTACTGGTTAAAGCTCTTACGGTGACAAAAGCCATTGCTGATAAAAAGCATGCACCCAAGCCAATAAAAGATAGTGCGTTAAATAAACCTTGGTCGGGTTTAGCAACAAATAAAACCCCAACGAGGCCAATCACAGCGGCAAAAATCATCGATTTGGTAATTTTTTCTTTTAAGAAAAGCCATGCAATCAGTGGAATAAAGATAGGGGATGAATAACTAAAAACCATAGCATTTGAGAGTTTTAAGTTAGCAATCGCATAGAAAAAGCCATACATAGCAGCAAGTCCCACTAGACTTCGCCACGTGTGCATCCAGAGTTTATCGGTTTTAACGAAGTCTAAGCCCTGTTTAAACAGCATCGGAATAAAAATAAATAAACCTACAGCATTTCTAAAAAATACGACGGTCGCGTTGTCTACCGTTTGTGAAGCAAAACGAATGCACACACCCATAATGGAAAATAATAATGCCGATGTCATAAGACAAAGCAGTGCTTTTCCAAGTTGTGTAGAGTGGAGATTTGAAGCAGTCTGATTTTGCATATCGAAATGAGTTTTTGGTTTTCGGTGTTATCTTAGCAGCGATGCAGGCATTGGACGAAATATCATTTGATAATGATTTAATAGTGATATTTATTAAAATAAAAAAAGAGCCTAGGTCAGCTCTCTTTTAATTTTTAGGGTGCTATTTACAGCTAAAATTTTCGGCTTTTTCGCTATCACCTTGACCATTGTAACGGGCAATCAGTGGGTAAGGACAAAGTGGACGGGTGCGGTCTGGCGCCCAGTCTTGTGGAAGCTCAGTATTCACTTGTCCACTCGGGTTACCTGCGCCGCGTGCAGTTGCAATGATTTTGTCAGGTGCTTGCCCATATTCCACCCAGTTAACTAAAGCAGTCAATGCATCAAATTGGTCGGTCGCAATGCCATCACGGGTATGGTTCATGCCCGGAACTCTAAAGAAACGTGCAAATTCAGGTGCTGTACCTTTTGCATCATTTTTATAGTGTTGTAGCAGTTGATCGTACCAATTTTGGGTGTCATCTACAGAGAAAACGCCGTCTGCTGTGCCTTGTACCACAATCATTTTTCCACCGTGATTACGGAGTTTATCTAGATTCAATTCATCGGGTGGCATCATGAATGACATGGAACTTTCGGTATAAACATCATTGGTTGCCGAGAGTTTTGGATAGTCGGTATCGAAGTTAAAATTAAAGGCAAATTGTCTAGAGTTTTGAGTCACAGTTGGGTCTGGTGGAACCTGAAAAAGAATGCCGACTGCAACGGGGTCACGTGCTGTTCCCACCGAAGATTCGAATTTCCAGCTTGCCCAGTTACTGCCGACTAAACCGGGGTCGAAAGGTTGGGTTGCATAGAGTGCTTGTCCAGCCGAATTTACAGGACCACGGTAAATGTTGGCTAATACATCAATTTGTTCGGTGCTTAAACAAGTACCATCTCTTGTGCTTGAGCAAACGGGTACATCTTTGTGAATATCAAAAGCTGTACGGCAAGCCTCAACGTCTTGAACCAGTCCATCTGCAACACCGTCTAAAGCATCGCATCGATCTAAAATCGCTTTTGCTAAAACTTTACGCTCTGAAAGGGTCAGGGTGGTACTTAAGTCATTTTCATCTGTTGCGACACGACGAAGCTGTTGTGCGGTGTAGAGTTGGGCTGCAGCTGCACGAGGTAAATGAAAACCTGGTGTGCTTGCTAAAATTCCATCATATTGGTCGCCCAAACGGGTTGCGGCAATCATGGCATGACGCCCACCATTAGATGTACCGCCTGCATAGGAGCGGTCTGGCAATTTACCATAGGCGGCTTTAATTAGGTTTTTTGCCATAGGCGTGAGTTTGGTAATGGCTCCGTAGCCGTAGTTAATTCTGGCTTGAGGGTCTAAGCCAAACATTGGATTTTGTGAAGCGTTATGTCCAGCGTCGGAGGAAATAACAGCAAAACCATCATGCAGGGCATTGGTCAGTGGACCACCACTGCCGACCTGACCTGTTGCAGGGACTAAATTGCCATCGGTTCCGCCATTACCTTGATAGAGAAAACGGCCATTCCAGTCTATTGGTAAACGCATTTCAAAACCAATTTGATAGGTTTGTCCATCGACAGAACTTACACGTTGGTCCATATAACCTTTAACCAAACAATGTGCGCCAATCGGTTTGTTGGTGACAGTCAATGTACCTGCTTCTTGAAGGGTAGCTGAGCTAATAACGGTATTGTTGTACTGAAATCCGAGTAAGTCTGAACAGCTTCCTGTCATTTTTACGCCAACAGCAGGAGATAACTGCGGTGGTTTGGTTGTTGACGGAACCGTTGTGTCATCATTATCACTTCCACAGCCTGCCAAAGAACCAAGCATGGCAAGCACTAAAGCGGAATGCATCAAAATTCGTTTATTGTTGATGTAATTCATTTATTCATATCCTTATTGAATGAATGTTTGCAATTAATCTAAAACTAGAAAATTAGCTGTGCTTCGTGCAATCATTTTGTTGTTTTGCCAAGCTTCACTTTCAAGATTTAGTACAGTTTTGCCTTGTTTAATGAATCGGCATTTTGTAATGACTTCACCTACAGCACAGGGCCTTAAAAAATCCATTGTTAAGTTGATGGTGGTGGCTGGTTTACGGTCATTGGCGAGATATGCAAAAAGTCCCATCACATCGTCAAGCATGGCGCAGATTATGCCGCCTTCAACGGTGCCGCGTGGATTGGTAAAGCTTTCTAGCGCTGTGTAGTGGATGTTAAGTTCAGTGTTTTTGTCATTCCAATGGATATTATGTCCACCCAATTGGTGATGGATGGGCGGTAAGTGTTCTAAAGTTTTTTGATCCATAATGAAGGCTCCATGCTGAATTATTTATTTCCCGAAAATAAAAAGAGGTTCTATGTGTGATAGAACCTCCTGTTTTGAATTATTTAAATTTCCATGTGTAGTCGATGTTGAGACGGGTTTCGTTTACAGGTTTGATATTGGCTGTAGAGAGCATGTTGTTGTCATAAATGGCATAGCGCGCGCGTAACCCTAAATTTTTTAACCAGCCACTTTGAATGGTGTAGCCTAAATCAAAGTCTGTTTCGCGTTCTTTTAGATTGGTTCCGCCTAAATTGGGTGCATAAATATTGTGACCTGTGGTGTAACGGGTCATAAAACGTAAACCCGGAACATAATCTTTAAAGTCATATTCATAACGGAAGCTATAGGCTTTTTCTTTTGGGTTTAAAAACTCGCCCGGCCATGTATCAATAAGAAGTCCAGTTTCACCTCCGGTCAAATACGGAAAAGCGGTGTCGCCGTGATGTTGGAAGGTGCCAAAAATAAATTTATGGTTTTGATGTTTAAGTTCGAAATGCGCATGATAAAGGTCATTATCGACTAAACCTGCTTTTGCTTGTCCATCATCGCGGCTGCGGTAGTATCGTAATTGTGAACTAAAGTTGGTGGTGTCATTAATTTTGTGTTGATGTAGTGCGCCGACCATGGTTTGGTTATAAAGGTCATCAACATCCATGTAAAAAGCGGTGAGCTTCAATGCAGGATTAAACTGATAGTTTCCACCTAAATAATAGAGTCCATCCGTTTCCGCACTTTTAAATCTTCCATTTACCCCAGAAATTTTAATTTTTTCATAGTTGGTCGAATCACGATGATTCACTTTATCGAGATAGGCTGCCTGTAAATCAAAATCTTTAATATCTTTACTGGTCAGTGAAATGCCTCTATAGGTTTGAGGAAGCAAACGAGCAGGTGACGCCACTAAAACAGGGTTCATTGGCATTAATGTACCGATGCGTAGTTCGGTCTGGCTCATTTTAGCTTTTGCTGTGACTCCAATTTCGCCATAAGAGTCGGCAGGTTCGTTGGTTCGCGTATCTCTAGGTAAGTTTCCTGTACCGCCATGCTCGGCATCGGCATCGAGTTTAAAGCCTGCCGTTGCAAGCACATCCAGCCCAAAACCGACAGTTCCTTCGGTATAACCTGAATTGGCTTTAAGAATAAACCCTTGTGTCCAGTCCTTGGCAGCAGGGTAAGCAGATTGCTCTTGGTAGTCGCGGTCAAAATAGAAATTTCGCGTGGTGAGTTCTACTGAACTGTTGTCAATAAAATTGCCAGCCCACACTGAACCAGAGAGCATGAGGGTAGAGTACATCCATAATTTCGACATAGCATTTCTTCCTGAAATAACATTTTTTGTTTTCAACAAGGCATAGTTGTTGTGTCTGCCTTGTTTGGTTTTTAAATCGAATTATTTTCCGAGCAGTTCTCGGGCGACGATTTCTTTCATAATTTCATTGGTTCCCCCATAAATTTTTTGTACCCGCGCATCCACAAAAAAGCGTGAAATCGGGTATTCCTGCATGTAACCGTAGCCACCAAAAAGCTGAAGTAATTGGTCAATCACTTCACATTGGACATCGGTAATAAAGCATTTCAGTGCGGCAACTTGAGTCACGCTTAGCTGGTGTTGTTGATACAGCGCTGCACATTGGTCTACAAAAGCTTGAGTGGCTTTGGCTTTGATTTGCGCATTTGCGAGAACAAAGCGCGTGTTTTGCATTTGGCTTAAAGGTTGCCCGAAAGCTTTACGTTCCAGCACATAGTCTTTGGTCAGTTCGATGGCGCCTAAAATTGCCCCCAAAGCCATCATTGAAATGCTTAAACGTTCGCGAGGTAACTCTTGCATTAAATAGGCAAAGCCTTGTCCTTCTTCACCCAAACGCTGAGTTGCCGGCACACAAACATCATCAAAAAATAGTTCGGCTGTATCTTGGGCATGCAGCCCGATTTTTTGTAAAGAGCGACCTTTTTTAACGCCGTCTAAAGCAGCATCAACTAATAATATTGAAATGCCTTTTGCTTTAGCTTGAGGGTCAGTTTTTGCCACCAAAACAATCAGGTCGGCATGTAATCCATTCGAAATAAAGGTTTTTGAACCATTAATACGGTAATGATCATTTTCTAAAATGGCCTGAGTGCGTATAGCCTGTAGGTCTGAACCAGCATTGGCTTCGGTCATGGCAATTGCAGTGACGACTTCACCTGTCACCATTTTCGGTAACCAATAGCGTTTTTGCTCTTCGGATCCGATATTTTGCAGGTAAGGAGAAACCAATTCATTTTGCCCGCCAATGGCAACAGCTAAAGACGCAAAGCCCGCTTGAGCCGTTTCTTGAACCAGCATGAGGGAGTAATGAACAGGAGCGCCGTAACCGCCATATTCCTCAGGTACATCAACACACAAAAAACCATTTTCCCCAAGACGAAGCCATAAATCACGTGGGATAAGGCCATTGTGTTCCCACTGTTCGTAATACGGGGCAACTTGTTCTTTTAAGAACCTGCGATAGCTGTCCCGAAATAGTTCAAATTCTGTATCGTGTGGCATGTTGAACCTTTTTTAGGCAAAAGTGAGGCTAAGGCCCAAACCGAAGTTTGAGCTTCCTTTTTTATTTCAATTGCTTATTGCTTTAAGGTGGGCACCCGAATAATCAGTGGGTTATCAGTCTGCTTTTGATAAAGCTCATCAATTAAAGCGGCACGACGTTTCGTAATACTGCTTTGATTGAGGTTGCCTTTATCGGTCACTTCGCCTGCATCGAGTTGAGGTGGCTCGGTCATTAAATAAAGCATTGAGACTGTATTTGAGCTGCCAGTCGCATCTTTATTAAAGGTCGTTAAAAATTGGCGGAACCATTGCTGGACTTTAGGGTGTTGTAATATCTCTGTTGCAGAATGTTCGCCCAGCTTAAGACCAGCTTGTTGAGCACATGCTTCTAATTTTGGAAAAATCAGAAAGCCAACAGCATTTAGGTTTGAACCTGTAATGCAGACATCTTGAATCAGTAAATTACCTTGAATCAGTACTTTGTTGCGTAGTGTGCCGACATTCACAAAAGTGCCCGTATTAAGTTTAAAGTCTTCAGCAATTCGTCCGTCGTACATTAGGCCTTTAGTTGGATCATTCACATCGACCAAACGAACAGCATCGCCCGTATGGAAAAAGCCTTCATCATCGAAAATAGTACTTTGTTGGTCTGCTTTTAAGCGCCAATAACCTTTCATGACATGTTTGCCACGAACACAAAACTCAAGTTTGTCACCACATGGCACTAGCTTAATTTCGCATCCCGGAGCAGGGTAGCCAATAAAGCCAGCCATCACGCGTGGACCAGTGGTAAAAGCACAAGAGGGAGCAGTTTCGGTCATACCCAATCCGCTCATAATGCGAATTTTTTCTCCGCAATGTTGCTGAGCAATTTTATCAAGTCTGTTCCAGCCCGCTTCTGAAAGCGCTGCACCTGCAAAGAATAGAATTTTAACTTTGGCAAAAAAGCGGTCTCTTAATTCTTTATCTTTTTCTAAAGCTTCGGTGAGTTCTTCCCAACCTTTTGGCACATTTAAATAAACTGTTGGAGAAATTTCTTTGAGATTACGAATGGTTTCGTCAAATTTTCCTGCAACGGGTTTGCCGTCATCAATGTAAATGGTACCGCCGTTATAGAGCGCAATACCGACATTGTGACTGCCACCAAAGGTGTGGTGCCAAGATAGCCAGTCGAGTAGGACAGGCGGTGTTTCTTCAAACTCAGGGAAAGTCTGCAATAACATTTGCTGATTAACACACAACATTAAATGTGTGGTCGGTACAGCTTTAGGTAATTTAGTTGAACCTGATGTAAATAAGAATTTGACAATCTGGTTTTCATCAAGGGTTTGGTAAAACTCTTGAACATTTGAAACTGGCGTATCTAACAGCGATTGAAAAGACGTGCAGATCTGATCGCCTACAATACCTTTATTGGTTACCACTTCAATATCGGATGTAATACATGCCTGAATCGCTTTGGCAAAAGCTTGTCCATCGCTGGCATAAACCATACCAGGTGTCAGCACTTCAAACACATGTTTGAGTTTGCCAAAGTCTTGAGAGATCAGAGAGTAGGCGGGTGAAATAGCCGAGAAAGGCACACCCGCTAGCATGGCACCCATAGAAAGTGTTAAATGTTCCAGATCATTGCCACTTAAAATAATGAGTGGTCGTTCTTCGCTTAAATTACGGTCATGCAAAGCTTGAGCAATGTGCCATGCGCGTTGTAGAACTTCTGCATAACTCAGTTTGACCCATTCGCCTTGAGCATTGCGTTTTGCTGCAAAAATATGGTCGGGTTTGGTTTGTGCAAAATGAATTAACCGATCTGTAAGTTTTTGTGGATACGGTTTTAATTGCTCTTTTGGGCTGATATAGAGCGTGTCATCTTTATGGTGATAATGAATATCATGTTGCCCTAATTTTACGAACCGTTCGCGGTCTTGTGATTGAGTGGCATTCATTTGCATTTCTTTCACTCCATGGAAAGCGCATCACTGCGCTTTATTTTTTGCATCATGCAATTTTTATTTAATATGTTGTTGTCCGCATTAGCCTGACTAAATCGGGTAATGACGTGATTGGGTCTGAATGGTGATCCAGCGTAGTTCGGTAAATTCGGCAACAGAGACTTTGCTACCAAAACGTCCGTAACCACTCGATTTTGTTCCGCCAAATGGCATTTGAGCTTCGTCATGTACGGTTGCGCCGTTAATGTGACAAATACCCGAATCAATTTGTTGAGCGACTTCTAATGCTTGCGAAATATTCTGACTAAACACTGCTGAAGAAAGACCGAACTCGCTGTCATTCGCCAGTGCTATACCTTCTTCAATGCTTGAAAAGCGTTGAACTGTGCATACAGGTCCAAATGATTCTTCGCGGTAAAGCAGCATGTCAGGTTTAATATTGAGCACCAGCGTCGGTTGCATGGTGGTGTCTTCAATATGAATGCCTAAAGGTAAGTCAGCACCTTTGTTTTGGGCATCTTCTAGCAAATGTTGAATACGGTTTGCAGCGCGGCGACTTTCTAAAACACCCAATACATTGTCTTTTGAGGTTGGATTACCTGCCTGAATAGAACGGGTTTTCTCAATCAACTTTTCAATAAACTGGTCAGCAATTTTATCTTGAACCAAAACACGTTCGGTCGACATACAAATTTGACCCTGATTAAAGAATGCTCCAAAAGCGACTGCATTTACGGCTTCATTAATGTCAGCTTCATTTAAAACCACAACAGGGGCTTTACCACCCAATTCAAGTAAAACAGGTTTTAAATATTTAGCAGCAGTCTCGGCAATAATTTTGCCGACTTTGGTTGAACCGGTAAAATTAATGCGCTTCACGGCTGGATGAGAGACTAAACGCTCTACGATTTGTGGTGCATCTTCAGCGGCATGCGTAATCACATTCACCACACCTTCACCCAGACCTGCTTCATGTAACACTTCACCAATGAGACGATGTGTTGCTGGGCAGGCTTCCGATGCTTTTAACACTACCGTGTTACCACAAGCCAAAGGCATGGCAAGCGCACGTGTTGCCAAAATTACAGGCGCATTCCAAGGTGCGATCCCTACAATCACCCCACAAGGAACTCGCACACCCATTGCAAGATTGCCCGGCACATCTGACGGAATCAGACTTCCGTCAATTTGTGTGGTCATTGCTGCGGCTTCACGTAACATGTTGGCAGCAAGGTGAACGTTAAACCCATACCATGTTGCAGTTGAACCTGTTTCTTGCATTCCAGTTTCAATGAATTGCTCGGTCTTTTGGTCCATTAAATCGGCTGCTTTTAATAAGCGTAAACGACGCTCGGTAGGCGAGAGTTTCGACCATACTTTAAAAGCTTGCTGCGCTGAATCGATGGCACGATCAACATCTTCCAGTGTTGCAGCAGCAGCTTTAGTTGCTACTGTGCCATCAATTGGACTGATACGTTCAAAAGTTGCCTGATTTGATGCATCAACAGATCGACCGTGAATAAGTAACTGTACATTTTGCATGGGTTGCGTCCTTACATTGCCATTAAAGAATCAAAAGTTAACCAGTACGTTTATAGCTCTGTAAACCCGGTTTAATTGATTTTTCATCTAAGAATTGTTTCAAACCTTCTTGGCGACCATTTTCTGTATCGCGATGGATACATTGATCAAGTTTGGCATATAAGTAGTCTTCGTTTTGATCCCAAGTGAGTTCACGACAACGCTTAAATCCATTTTTAGCGGTACGAAGAACCACAGGGTTTTTCTCAAGTAAGCAATTTGCAAGTTCAGTCACTTCTGCTTTTAATTGGGCAAGCGGTACGCTTTTATTCACAAGGCCCATGGTTTCAGCTTCTTTACCACTAAAGGTTTTACCCGTCATGATGTAGTACAAAGATGCACGATGACCTACGGTATCTGCCATTGCTTTACTTACAAGGTTGCCCGGTGGGATACCCCAGTTAATTTCAGATAAACCAAAGGTTGCTTCATCTGCTGCAATTGCAAGATCACATGCTACTAATGGTGAGAAACCGCCTCCGAAACACCAGCCGTTAACCATTGCAATAGTTGGTTTTGAATACATACGAAGAAGTTGCCACTGCCAGCGACAAGAGTCACGGCGAATACGTTCTTGGAAAATTTCAGGCTGAGTGTCGACTTCACGGAAATATTCCTTCAAATCCATACCCGCTGTCCAAGAGTCACCAGCACCCGTCAAAACTAAAACACGCGCATCTTGATCAAGCTCAAGAGTTTCGAGCACATCAATCATTTCGCGATTGAGTGTTGGGCTCATGGCATTTTTCTTTTCTGGGCGGTTCAGGGTGACCCATGCAATTCCTTCTTCAACTTTAACATCTACTGTTTCCCAGCGGTTTTCATAACTCATCTTCATACTCCTTGAATGATTTTTAGCTGTTCTGGGATTTAATCTAATATCAGTTAAACTTACATTCAAGTCTTTTTTATAAAATTTCATAAATATTTTTTAATTCATTGTATTTTAAATACTAATTATTTTTTAAATTAATTTAATATAAAAATATGTTGATTTTTTAGTAAGTTTAACTGATATTTTTTGGTGTGTTTAAACAACAATACACAAAGGGCTAAATGGAACGACTAGTCAATAAAGGACAACACAATGGAAAAAATATCAGGACAGCCTTCAAGGGCAAAAATCACGTTGCTACTGTGCTTTGCCATAGCAATTTTTGAAGGGTTTGATCTTCAATCAATGGGGGTAGCCGCTCCACGAATGCGGGCTGAGTTCATGTTAGACAATGCCCAGATGGCGTGGGCATTTAGTGCTGCAATTTTAGGAACGTTACCAGGTGCAATATTAGGCGGTCGGTTTGCCGATATTGTCGGGCGTAAGAAAATTCTGATTTTTAGTATTTTACTTTTTGGAATTATGTCTTTGCTAACGGCTTATGCTGCTAACTTCAGTTTGCTATTACTCATTCGTTTTTGTACAGGTTTAGGAATGGGTGGGGCATTACCAATGATGATTACACTTGCCTCTGAAGCTGTACCTGACCAGCACAAAGGTACTGCTGTTAGCATCATGTATAGCGGCATTCCTTTTGGCGGATTACTCACTTCTGTTGTTGCTATGTCATTGGCAGGCGATGCAGAGTGGCGTCATATTTTCTATATTGGTGGGATTGCACCTATTTTACTCATTCCACTGATTATGCGCTTTTTACCTGAGTCAAATGATTACCTGCAACGTAAAGTTCAAGCGCAAAAAACGACACCATTCTTGGAAGTTTTATTTGCGAAAGAGCGTCGTATGTCAACCATTCAGCTTTGGGTCAGTTTTTTCTGCACGCTAGTGGTACTTTATTTCTTGTTGAACTGGTTGCCATTGCTGATGGGTGCGCAAGGCCTATCAAAACTACAGGCAAACTACGTACAGATGGGCTACAACGTTGGCGGAATTTTAGGTTCAATCTTAATGGGTGTATTGCTTGATAAATTACGCATGAGCTTTGTGATTAAGCTGATTTATCTCGGCATTTTATTCTCACTGTGCTGTTTAGCAATTTCTCCGACAGTGGCTTTACTTGCACTTTCGGCAGTGGGTTGTGGCTTATTTATTGTAGGTGGACAATCCGCTTTGTATGGTCTGGCAGCAATGTATTATCCAACTGAAATGCGGGGAACAGGAGTAGGTTCAGCAGTTGCAATTGGCCGTATAGGTTCTTTTGCTGGGCCTTTAATGGCTGGTTTTTTACTCTCGCTTGGACAAAGCTCGACCATCGTGATTGGTTCAAGCATTCCAGTGATTTTAATTGCAGCGATCTCTGCATTACTTCTTGTCAAAAAACCTAAACAGCCTGTACATTTAGTACAAAGCTCAGGTGCTCGCTAAGTTTTAACGAAAGTATGGGGTAGATCCTCATACTTTCACTACAGTTTTTCTTATGATGATTGAAAGGTTATGGTACGTTCGAATTTAGTTCCAAAAAAAGTAGAAGATGAGCCTAAGTTAAGTTACATGATTGCTCGTGTTGACCGAATTATTAGTAAACATTTAACAGAACATTTAAAAGAGCTTGAAATTACCTTGCCGCAATTTACTGCACTTTCTGTTTTAGCTTCAAAAAGTAATTTATCCAATGCCAAGCTTGCTGAGCGTTCTTTCATAAAGCCGCAATCTGCCAACAAAATTTTGCAAGATTTACTGGTAAATGGTTGGATTGAGAAAAAACCTGACCCAACACATGGCCGCCGTATTTTAATTACCCTGACCGAAAGCGGGATTGAAAAGTTAAATAAATGCAATGAAGTGGTTTTAAAAGTCGAAGAAAAAATGCTTGAAGGTATTGATATTAACTTAGCTTATTTAATTCGAAATAACCTCGATATTATGGTCAATAATCTTAAAAATTTTAAATAAGTGTATTTGTTTAGGTTGAGATAAATTGCTAAGTACTGATTCACACAGAAAATTGATTTCATTTTGCAAATGAACTTGCTAGCATCGAAGTGACGTTTTTGATGATGTGTGGCAACGAATGTCTTCAGGACAACAAGTTTTACTAAAACTAAGAAAAATGATTATTTCAGGGGAACTTGAAGGCGGTGCCAGAATTGCCGAGATTCCTACTGCCGAGTTACTTGGCGTTTCACGCCAGCCTGTTCGTATAGCCTTTCGGTTGCTCGAACAAGAAGGTCTCCTCATTAAAAACCCAACTCGTGGTTACACGGTTCGTGAAATTTCCGGAAAACTGGTGCATGACGCACTTGAAGTTCGCGGTGTGCTGGAAGGGTTGGCTGCAAAAACTTTGGCAGAACAAGGCTTAAGCGAAGAACAGAAAAAGACGCTGCAACATTGCATTCAGGAAACTGAAAAACTCTTTAATGATAAAGACGAGTTTGGTGATGCTGAACTGGAACGTTATCACCATTTTAATGTCATTTTTCATGACACCATTATTGAAGGTGCGCAAAACGTTGCACTCATACAAGCCTTAGCAAAAAACAACCAATTACCGATGGCTTCTGCTCAAGCTATTACCTATGACCAGAACCAAGCTTTATCGGAATATCGTCGTTTGCACTATGCGCATTTACAGCATTGTTCGATTTTCGATGCATTGGTACATCGTCAGGCAGGGCGTGCTGAAACTTTAATGCGTGAACACAGTAGTGTGGTGATTTTAGGTGAAACGCTAAGAAATGTTCTCAGCGCTTAAAGTGAAAAGTTCCTTTATTTTTGAATAAAGGAACTTTCGAGTTAAAGCTCAATTACAAGATGTTTAGTTTTTGCACGAGAACAGCAGGGCGTAAACTGATCATTTAAAGCATGCTCCTCATCAGTCATAAATAGATCCCGATGATCAGGTATACCTTCTACAACGCGGGTAATACAAGTGCCGCAAATGCCTTGTTCACATGAAACAGGAATATCAAAACCATTTGCAATTAATGCTTCTGTTGCAGTCTGCTCTGGTAATACTTCAATTCGGCGGCCCGTACCTTTCAATTCAATAGTAAAAGCTTCATTGTTGGACGTATCTACTTTTTGCGCGACAAAATGCTCTTGATGTAACTGTTCGCTATGCCAACCTGCTTGTTCGGCCGCGTTCATGACAAACTGCATAAACCCTGTAGGCCCACACACATATAAGTGTCTATGTGGTGAAGTTTGGGCTAAAACCTCTGCCATATTACATTCAGTGTCTGGCTGATCTTGAATATGAAAATGGACTTGGTCACCAAAGTGCTCGGTTAAGTTGCCATAGAAAGCAATCATTTCATGACTACGAACAAAGTAGTGCAATTCAAAAGGAATATTGGCCGACTTAAGTCGATATGCCATCGACAAAATAGGGGTAATACCAATACCACCAGCAAATAAAACTGCCTGTTTTGTTTGAGGGTGAATCTCAAATAAATTGCGTGGTTCACCAATCTTTAAATGGTCGCCTTCACGATATTCAGTGTGGATGCAACGTGAGCCACCGCGTGAATTGGCATCATGTAAAACACCAATGACATAGCGATGTTTTTCAGTGCAGCAGTTTGACAGTGAATACTGACGGGTGAGGCCATTTTTCAGATGCACATCAATATGTGCACCTGCTTCAAAACTCGGCAGCTCCGTACCATTTGCTGCAACCAATTCAAATGCACGAATAGTCGGAGTGAGCTGGTGAATTTTTTGAATAATAACGTCCATGTTTATACTCCTTTAAATAATCCGAATGTTTGGAAACTTCTGTGTGGACGTTTCAGGAGGCGTTTTATTTTCTTCGGCAAGTAGTCGGTCAATGACCTTACGAGACTGGACACCGCCTGCGTCGATGTTGAGCATGAGTAACTTGCGATGTGGATTGTTTAAAATGTTTTGCTGCTGTTGCTCAAGCATTTCTAAATCTTCGGTAAAGATTTTACCTTGGCCTTCACGAATTTGATCGGTGAGTTCAGCATTATTAGGCTGGAAGTTACGTGCCATTCCCCAGAAATACCAATGTGAAGTTTCAGTCTCTGGCGTAATAAAATCGACCACGATTGAGGACACTTTTTTGTCTTTCGGTGCGTGATAACCGCCATGTCCAGCATGCGCTACACCTACTTCAATGTGAACATTACTTGGAGCAAAGAAGTGACAACGTTGCCAACGGTCAACTGGTACATCATCTGCTAAGTGATTACCGCGAAGGGCCATTTGCCAAAATGGAGGTGCGATCACATTTTCCATATAGCGTTCGGTAATGACATGGTCACCGTCAACTTTAGTCACTGGCAGGGCTTCATCAATTTCTTTTTGCCCAATACTGCTTGAGTGAACATAGGTCTCATGGGTTAAATCCATTAGATTGTCGATCATTAGGCGATAGTCGCACTGAATGTGAAACAAGCCTCCGCCATAGCTCCATTCCGGATGATCTGCCCATTCTAAAGTTGGGAGTTTTGCTTCATCTGCTAAAGCCTTTTCACCTGGCCATACCCAAATAAAGCCGAACTTTTCAACAACTGCATATGCTTTGTTGCAAGGGAAACCATTTACACGTTGAGCTGGCATTGAGACGGTCTTTCCGTCACAGCCCATGACTAAACCATGATAACCACATACAAGGTTGCCATCTTCGACATAGCCAAGTGAAAGTGGGGCACCGCGATGAGGACAAAAATCTTCAACGGCTGTAACTTGGTTTTCTTTGCCACGATAAAAAACAATTTTTTCACCACAGATGGTGCGACCTAATGGTTTGTCTTGGATTTCTTCTGGGCGGCAGGCAACATACCAAGCATTTTTAATAAACATTGTGACGACTCCTTATCACTTATTGGATCCAATTTATAATAAATAAAAATATTGGTCAATTGATAAGCAGTATATTTTTTTAAAAATATTGATCTACGTGTTTAGTTGTTATGTATGTGTTTTAATGTTGTTGAAGGCTTTTTGTATTTCTTTTAAAATTTATGGTTGAAATTTTTATAAGCATTTATTTGGATCCATAATTCGTCAATCCCATACTAGATCTGGATAGCTCTTGAAGTTACAAATTTAAAAATGGATAAATAATTTATGGATCCATATTTTTTATTTCTTAAAGTTAAAATAAATTATAAATATATTTTTCAATAACTTAATCAGTCGTTAATTAAATTTTAAAAATATTGTTGATTTTTTGGATCCAAATATTCAGTATAGAAAAAGAGCAGGATGCTCAAAAAACAAATATTCCTCTAGGTCATTATGGATACGGATGTGCATAACCACCCAATCGCTCATATTAGCAATGTCGTGTGTATGTCTTATCCAAGGGAGATACACAAATGGAAAGAGACGTTCTAAGTGAGATCAATCAAAACAACATGAGCCGTTACCAATGGTTCGTCATTTTGATCTGTATTTGTCTCAATATTATTGATGGCTTTGACGTGATGGTAATGGCATTTACCGCTCCATCCGTGTCAGCAGAATGGTCACTTTCAGGGGCGCAAATTGGTTTATTGCTGAGTTCTGGCCTTTTTGGGATGGCTGCTGGTTCCATTTTTCTCGCGCCTTTAGCCGATAAAATCGGTCGCCGTTTACTCATCTTAGTTTGTCTTGTCATTGCAGGTCTGAGCATGTTGGGCTGTGCTTTTGTACAAAGCCACGGCATGTTGGCAGCACTTCGATTTATTACCGGAATTGGGGTGGGCGGCATTCTTGCGAGTAGTAATGTACTGGCAAGTGAATATGCAAATGCTCGCTGGCGCAGTCTTGCTGTGAGCTTAATGTCTACCGGTTATGGAATTGGCGCGACACTTGGTGGAGTACTATCACTGGCATTGATTGAGCATTTAGGTTGGCGTTCAATCTTTTTAGCAGGTGGGGTCACTACCATTGCAATGCTGCTAATCAGCGCATGGTTATTACCAGAATCTTTAGATTACTTACTCGCGAAACGACCAAAACAGGCACTAGAACGAATTAATGCAACTGTAAATCGTATGGGGCTAAACACATTACCCGTTATGCCGCGTTATGAAAAAATCAGTACGCAAAATGGTAGTGAATTGGGCAAGTTATTTGCTGGACAACTTGGATTTCAAACACTTTGTTTGTGGTTCGCATTCTTTTTAGTGATGTTTGGCTTTTACTTCGTGATGAGCTGGACACCAAAAATTCTTATTTCAATGGGGATGTCGCCACAGCAAGGTGTAAGTACCGGTATTTTAATTAGTATTGGCGGTATTTTCGGGGCAGCCATTATTGGTTTATTGGCATCACGCATGAAAATTTTCTATGCCTTAAGCCTATTTTTAGGGCTAACCTCGGCATGTGTTTTCCTATTTGTCGCAGTCTCATCTCAAGTCAGTATTGCACTCATGGTGGGGTTATTACTTGGCACACTTATTAATGGCTGTGTAGCAGGTTTATATTCGATTTCTCCAACAATTTATGATGCCGAAATCCGTAGTCGTGGCGTGGGCTATGCAATTGGTTTTGGTCGTATTGGGGCAATTTTATCGCCAACGGTTGCAGGCATTTTTCTGGATAAAGGTATAGCTCCCGCAACACTGTATGCCTATTACGGCGTGGTCTTTATTTTGGCTATTTTCCTGATTTTAAGTTTAGGTAATGCTTTTTACCGCAGTCAAAAAGAGCAAAACTACTCTCTTAAAACAGCACCTTAATCCATTAAAAATTAAATAGTTGAGATAAAAAATGAAAAAGACACCATTATGGGTGGGGGTATGCTTGTGCCCATTATTTAGTCAAGTTGTGCATGCTGAGTTTATTGCAGACAGTAAAGCTGAGCTGACACTACGTAATTTTTACTTTGACCGAGACTATAAAAAAGACCCATATCCCTATACAGCAGCCAGAGATTGGGCGCAGGGTTTAATTTTTAAAGGACAGTCTGGTTATACCGAAGGGACAGTTGGTTTCGGAGTTGATGTACTGGCAATGGCAGGTTTTAACCTGATGGGAAGCCGTGCTGATGACTATGCACGTAGTGGCTTATTACCAGTGAATACCGATAACTCGCGTGATGATTATTATGGAAAAATAGGCATTACAGGAAAGGCTAAATTTAGAAAAAATGAGCTTTTTGTGGGGGACTTGGTTCCGCAGTTACCAACCATATTTTCATCGCCAGCGCGTTTGTTTCCACAGACTTATCGTGGTATTCGCTTTGTTTCAAATGAAATTCCAAATCTTCAACTTGAAGGGTTTTACGTCGACGAAGTACGTCAACGTGATTCGATTCGTTATACCGATGTTGGAACAGACAATATTAACCATCGTTTTAACAAAGCGGCAACTACCGATTCTTTTTATACATTAGGTGGAAGCTATCAGTTAAAGGACTACCGTTTGCGTGCTTATCATGCTGAGCTCAAAGACATTTACCAGCAACAATTTTTAGGTTTTAACGGCAAACAACCTTTAAATGATCAACTTAATTTTTTAAGTGACGTGCGTTTTTTTAATAGTGAAGAAACTGGAAGTAAAAAAATAGGAGAGGTCGATAACCGACATATTAGTGGCTTATTTGGTTTGAACTATCAAAATCATACGGTTTCTTTGGGCTACATGCAGTCGTTTGGCTCGACCGGTCTGCCATTTTTGTCGGGAACTGAAAGTCCGGTTGTGCTTGATTTTATGAGTTCGGACTATTCAAATAAAGATGAAAAAGTCTACTCAATTCGTTATGAATATGACTTTAAAAATGCGCGGGTAGGTGATGTTTCATTAAACGGACTGCGTTTTATGACTCGCTACGCAAAAGGTGAAGACATTGATTTGTTGCAATATGGCGATCAGCGTTTTAAAGAAGAGTCGATGGAATTTGATTTAGGCTATAAAATTCCTGAAGGTAAGTTAAAAGGTTTGGGAGTGCGAGCTCGTTTTTCTCACTATCGCAATGATATGCCAACGAATATGACCTTTCACTCGACAAATGAAACACGTTTAAATGTCGATTACACTTTTAAATTTTAATGCTCAATATTTATTAAATTAAAGACAAGTTAAAACATTGTGAGCAGCAATGTTTTAACTTTAGTTATCAACTGCACAAAATCCCTCTATAATACCGCCAATCTTATTAAAGCCACTTGAGTCGTTCATTAAACACATGGCTTTAATCTCTCATTTTTTTAAGTCAATTTCTTCGCTGTGATTCGGCTTATTTTTCAATATTTAGAATTTTATGTGTCTGTGCTGACACATAAAAATATTTAGGTGCCAGCATGGAAATCAAGGTTAATTATCTCGACAATCTTCGACAGGAAGCTAAGTTCGATGACTTTACGGTAATTGCCGATCAACCAATTCGCTACAAGGGTGACGGTTCGGCACCGGGCCCATTTGACTATTTTTTAGCATCTTCAGCATTGTGTGCAGCGTACTTTGTAAAAGTGTATTGTGCCGCTCGAGATATCCCAACTGATAATATTCGTTTATCGCAAAATAATATTGTTGATCCTGAAAACCGCTACAAACAAACTTTTAAAATTCAAATTGAATTACCAGCCGATATTTCAGAGAAAGATCGCCAAGGGATTTTACGTTCGATTGACCGTTGTACTGTAAAAAAAGTGATTCAAACGGGTCCCGAATTTATTATTGAAGAAGTTGAAAGCATCGATGCAGATGCACAAGCATTGTTATTGCCAAGCTTAACTTCAGAAAGCCATACCTATATTCAAGGTAAAGACCTGCCATTAGAAGAAACCATTGCCAATATGTCTGCCATTTTGGCAAATTTGGGCATGAAGATTGAAATCGCGTCTTGGCGTAATATCGTGCCAAATGTATGGTCGTTACATATTCGTGATGCACAGTCTCCGATGTGTTTTACAAATGGTAAAGGCGCAACTAAAGAAAGTGCTTTGGCATCTGCATTAGGCGAGTTTATTGAGCGTTTAAACTGTAACTTCTTCTATAACGACCAGTTCTGGGGTGAAGATATTGCCAATGCTGAATTTGTGCATTATCCAGATGAAAAATGGTTTAAACCGGGTCCAAATGGTGAATTACCTAAAGAAATCTTAGATGAATACTGTCTTGAGATTTATAACCCAGATGATGAGTTACTAGGTACACATTTATATGACACCAACTCAGGCAACGTAGAGCGTGGCATTTGCTCGTTACCTTTTGTGCGCCAGTCTGACGGTGAAGTTGTCTATTTCCCATCAAATTTAATTGAAAACTTATACTTAAGTAATGGTATGAGTGCGGGCAACACTTTGGCAGAAGCCCAAGTTCAATGCTTGTCAGAAATTTTTGAACGTGCTGTTAAACGTGAAATTTTAGAAGGTGAAATTGCACTTCCGGATGTTCCTGAAGAAGTATTAGCGAAATACCCAAGTATTGTCGCTGGTATTAAAGGTTTAGAAGAGCAAGGTTTCCCTGTATTAGTTAAAGATGCATCGTTAGGTGGCCAGTTCCCTGTAATGTGTGTGACTTTAATGAACCCACGTACGGGTGGGGTGTTTGCATCATTCGGTGCGCATCCAAGTTTTGAAGTTGCATTAGAACGTAGTCTGACAGAATTACTTCAAGGCCGTAGTTTTGAAGGCTTAAATGATTTGCCTCAACCGACTTTCCAAAGTAATGCGGTCACTGAGCCGAACAACTTTGTTGAGCACTTTATTGATTCAAGCGGTTTGGTTTCTTGGCGTTTCTTTAGCTCTAAATCTGACTATGACTTTGTTGAATGGGATTTTTCTGGCGAAGGCGAAGAGTCGAATGCAGAAGAAGCTGCAACATTGTTCGGCATTCTCGAAGAGATGGGCAAAGAAGTATATATGGCAGTCTATGAGCACTTAGGTGCGACTGCTTGCCGTATTTTAGTACCGGATTATTCAGAAATTTATCTCGTTGAAGATTTGATTTGGGACAATACCAACAAGGCACTTTCATTCCGTGAAGATATTTTAAATCTACATCGTTTGGATGATGAACAGCTTGAGGCGTTGGTTGAACGTTTAGAAGAATGTGAGCTAGACGATTACACTGAAATCACCACACTCATTGGCATCGAGTTTGATGACAATACAGTGTGGGGACAGCTCACCATTTTAGAACTGAAATTGCTGATTTATGTTGCTTTACAACTATTTGAAGAAGCGAAAGAACTCGTTGAAACTTACTTGCAATATAACACCAACACCGTTGAGCGTGGCTTGTTCTACCAGTGCATGAACGTAGTGCTTGAAGTGATGTTAGATGAAGAACTAGAGCTTGAAGACTATCTGACTAACTTCCGCCGTATGTTTGGTGACACACGAATGGATGCAGTATTAGGTTCTGTAGAGGGTAGCGTTCGTTTCTATGGTTTAACGCCAACAAGCATGAAACTAGAAGGACTTGATCGCCATTTACGTCTGATCGAGAGCTATAAAAAGTTGCATGCAGCTCGTGCTAAAGCCGTGGCGATGTAATTTAAAAAGCGAAATAAAAAAGCCTATTTTTAAATAGGCTTTTTTTATACAACAAACTTTTAGATTAGGCAGAGGCTTTTGTGAGCTCTACAGTTTCTACTTGCTGATCTTGCTGTTCACCCAAAGTATGTTTAGCTGGAATATACGACATTGCACGTTCCGCAAGAGCTGTAATAGTAAGACTTGGATTAACGCCCAAATTTGCACCTAACATTGAACCATCCACAACGTATAAGTTTTTATAGTTAAAAACACGGTTTTGTCCATCCACTACGCCGCGTTCTGGACTTGAAGCAATTGCGCAACCACCCATACAGTGAGCTGTAAAAGGCACGTTAAACAAAATTTCGGTAATGGTCGTCATTGGGTGACCATTAAACATTTTGGCAACTTTTTCAGTAAATGCATTGGCCTGCGGAATATACACAGGTAGCTTTTTACCTTCGCTCGATAATACTTTGCCAAAAGGCCAGAACCAATTACGTTTCAAGCGCATATTAATGGAGGCATCAGCTGTTTGCATCACCAAGAAAATTAAAGTCTGACGTGCAAAACTGACAGGATTACTCATGCGCAGGAAAATAAATGGATGGCAAATAAGTGCCCATAACCAAAAGAAGATACGCGTCCAACCCGGTTTGCCTTTAGCCATGTAAGTACACATGAGGCCCATGGCATCTGAACCAGTTTGGTAACGCGTCGCTTCAATGTGAGTGTCATGGTCAATGTAAATACTTGAACCAATAGCAACACCTTTACTCATGTCGACATCTTTACCAAAAAAGCGAACGCCTAAAATCGACTCGGCATTAGTACGAACCCGATTACCCAAATCATCAGAGATATTTGGCAGTGAACCAGACTGTTTTAAACGGAATAACATCTCTTGCGTACCCAAAGAAGATGCAGAGAAAATCACGTTACGAACACGCCATGTACGGCGTTGTTTGTTAAACCATGAGCTCGAACATTCAGTCGTAACTTCATAGCCATCGCTGCCATCGGCTTTACCATTGAGTGGTTTAACGTCAACGACTTTGGTTTCTTCGTAAACCTTGGCACCATTTTTTTCGGCAAAGTACAAATAGTTTTTATCTAAGGTATTTTTTGCGTTGTGTTTACAACCTGTCATACAACCGCCACATGCCGTACAGGTTCCGCGGTCTGGACCTTCGCCGTTAAAATATGGGTCAGGGTAGGTCTTGCCGCCTTGTTCACCTTCGGGTGGAAAGAAAGTGGCAACACGAGTGGGTTTAAACGTATGACCAACACCGACTGCTTCACCCATCTTTTTTAGCATATGATCGGCAGGGCCGAAAATTTTATTATCCGTCACCCCAAGCATACGTTCTGCTTCAGCATAGTGCTGCGGCATTTCATTTTTCCAGTCTGCGGCATCTGCCCACGTGCCTTCATCCCAAATATGTTCAGGTGGAACCAGTAGGGTATTGGCATAGGTGATTGAGCCACCGCCTACGGCGTTTCCGCAAATAATAGTGACATGGCGAAAAAAACGCATGTTGAAATAACCAAAAAGTTTCATGCCCGGGCGCCAAATCCAACGGCGGGTATTCCAGTTATTTTTAGCAAAATCTTTAGCTTCCCAGCGTCGCCCCATTTCCATTACGGCAACCGAATAGCCTTTTTCGGTTAGACGGCAAGCAGAAACACTACCACCAAAGCCTGAACCAATAATGAGGTAATCATAGTCATAATTGTTTGTTGTCATGCCGAGGACTCCTCTCTGGCGATATTTTTATATTGACTGTGTATGTTTATCAATGAATTGCCCAATGTGCTCAATCGAGTCATTAGATTCATTTAGTATACCCGCGTGGAACTGAAAAACATGCCCGACTCGGTCATAAACCTTCAAGTTCGTCGGAATACCATACTTTTCGGTTTGTTTAGCAAGGCGTTTTGCATCGTCTAATAAGATTTCTTCGGTACCGACATGAATCAAAATAGGAGGTAATCCAGTTAAGTCGGCATAGAGTGGGGAACATGTTGGATCGGTTACCGATTTTTGTCCGCAATAGTTTTTTGCACACCAAGCTAACCAGTTTTCTGACAGCATTGCATCTTGAGCAGCATGAGTTTTCATCGTGCTTCCAGATAGGCTTAAGTCAACCCAAGGTGAAAGTAAAACTAAAGCCGCTGGTAACGGTAACCCTGCATCCCGTATCGCAATTGCAGTACTTAAACTCAGTCCGCCGCCAGCAGAATCGCCAGCGATCACGAGTTTTTTCGGGTCTTGTCGTTGAGCAAGTAAAGCTTTATAAACTGTAATTACATCTTCAATAGCAGCAGGGCTTGTGTGCTCTGGGGCTAGGCGATATTCAGGTAACCAGACTTGTGCTTGAGCTGCATGTCCGATTTGAGCAGCAAGCTTAGTGTGACTTTTTGAACTACCCACCACATAGCCACCGCCATGTAAATACAAGATGCCGAGGCCTGATTGAGTCGTTTTGGGCTGAATATGAACTGTCGGTACTTGAGCAATGGTTTGCTTTTTTGTTTTATAGCCACGTGGCCCAAGCACAATTGCACTGGCTGTATCACTACAAAAACGTTGTAGCTTTAGTGGCGTTTTAGGGGATAAAGCTGGACGTAGCGTGGTACGAATAGTCCATGCAAGAAGTTGCTTCATAATAAGGACTCATACTAAGCATTTAATATCAGTCAGCATCTCTTAAAATAAAGAGTATGCTGACCACTATTTTTATTTTGCTGATTTGTTGAGTAGGCGAGTTTGCAAGGCAGTCGCAGTTGCAAAAATCTTTTGGTAACCCTGTGGAAGAATACGCTGAATCACATCAACGGCTTTCGCATCGGCTCCAATGAGTAAGCGGCGACGGTCTTTACGAACAGCTTCTAAAATTTGTTGAGCGGCATCGTCAGCAGGGGTGCGAAGTAATTTATCGAAAGCATCCTGACTTTTTAAAGGATCCATTCCTAAAGACTGGACGCTATTATTCATGCGGGCAGCTTTGGCAATATTGGTACGAATACCACCCGGATGCACACAGGTCGCACTCACTCCAGCATTTTGTAGATCGAGTTCTTGGCGCAATGATTCAGTAAAGCCACGAACGGCAAATTTACTGGCGTTATAAGCACTTTGGGTTGGTTGAGCTGTTAAGCCAAACATACTGGAAATATTAATAATATGTCCGTCACCACTTTGCTTTAAGTAAGGCAAAAATTCTTTGGTACCATAAACCACGCCCCAAAAATTAATACCAATCAGCCATTCAAGATCTTCATAGCTCACACCTTCAGCTGTGCTACCTATTGCGACACCAGCATTATTAAAAATCAAATTAACTTGGCCATGTTCATCTACAACTGCCTTTGCCCAAGTTGCGACTTCATCACGCTTAGCCACATCGACTTTCTGAGTGGTTACCTTGACAGAATAGGGTGCTAACAGCTCGACTGTTTTAGCTAATCCAGCTTCACTAATATCGGAAAGTGCCAGATGGCAACCTTGTTTTGCGAGTGCTATAGCAATTGCTTGTCCAATACCAGAGCCAGCACCTGTCACAGCTGCGACTTTATTTTGAAAAGACTTCATAAAATTCTCCGTTTATTTTTCTCATTTCCTATGGTGAAGCTTGTTTAAGAAATAGCCGAAACCTGAGTGTAGTTTTCAACATCGAAGCGACGAGTACGTTGACGATATTCAAGAGTAAAACCTGGCCAGTTATTAGTATTTTTACCATCCGCAGTCTGATACCAACTGGTACAACCTTGCGCCCAGACAGTTTTTTTCATTTTTTCTTGAATGCTTTGATTAAACTCATGTTGAACTTCTGCACGAACATTGGTGAACAGAAGTTTGTTTTGTAGAGTTGTTTGAATGGCATCTAAAATATAATTCACTTGGCTTTCAATCATATACACAATTGAGTTGTGCCCAAGATTGGTATTTGGACCATAAAGCATAAAGAAGTTTGGAAAGCCGCTCACAGTTAAACCGAGATAAGCTTCTGCACCATCTTTCCATGTGTCTTTTAAGGTGCGACCATCGAGACCTGTAATCTGCATTGGCGCCATAAATTCCGTTGCGGCAAAGCCTGTCCCATAAATAATGGTATCGATTTCACGCAGATTTCTTTCCGTATCTAAAATACCGTTTTCAGTAATTTCTTGAATGCCCGTATTAATCACATCGACATGAGGTTGAGTCAGTGTTTCATACCAATGGTTAGAGATTAAAATACGCTTACAACCAATTGGATAATCCGGCATTAAACGGTGGCGTAATTTCCCATCTTTAACGACTTTACGAATGTGGCGCTGGAATAAATATTCCACCAAAGGCATTTCATTGAGTGAGGTTGTAAAAGCCAGTAAACGAATTTCATGGTGACCATATTGCAAGGCACGGTCCAGACTTTGCAAAATCGGAAGTTTGCGGAAAGCCTTTTTCTCTAAAGGTTGATAAATCCGATCTGGTTTTGGAATCACGTAAGGTGCTGAACGTTGATAAACGTCTAGATGTGCTACTTGTTTTGCAATTTCAGGTACAAATTGAATTGCGCTTGCACCTGTGCCAATGACTGCAACACGTTTGCCAGTTAAGTCATAATCATGATCCCAACGTGCTGAGTGAAATGCCTTACCTTTAAAGTTTTCAATACCTTTAAGTTTTGGATAGGCAGGGCGGTTGAGTTGGCCTACCGCACCCACCAAGAATTCAGCTTCAAACTGTTCACCAGTCGTGCTTTGAATGTGCCATACACCTTGCAGTGCGTCAAATTCTGCACTGGCTATTTCAGTATTAAATTGAACATGTGGGCGAAGGTCATATTTATCGGCGCAGTGGCGTAAATATTGATAAATCTCTTGAGAGGTTCCGTAGCGATTTTTCCAGCCAAGTTCTTGTTCAAAAGAAAAAGAATAAAGATGAGAAGGCACATCGCATGCAGCGCCCGGATACGTATTGTCACGCCAGACACCGCCGACATCGGCAGCTTTTTCAAATAGGGTAAATTGTTCAAAACCTGCTTGTTTGAGACGAATGGCAAGTCCTAGACCACCAAAGCCAGTGCCAATAATGGCGATGCGTACATTTTTGTTTGAATTAGTCGACGAATTAAACATAAGCTGCTCTAAATCCTTAAAAACAGTGGGCGAAAGAATCGCAATTTCCTGTATGCAGAATAGACGTTTATTAACTTGATTTAGAGGATGGATGAGGACAAAATATTGTGATTCGAGGACATTTTGGAAAGTACAGTGACGTACGCTTGGGCATTTGAACGCAGCATACATAGTGTCCGACTCATGGCTGATTTTGCAGTAGAAGCAGGTGCTTCTTATCAGACCATTTTAGATGGAACAGGATTGAGTCAACAGCAGTTGCTTGACCCGAATATGGTGGTGTCAGGACAACAGGAATTACAGCTCATTCATAATCTGGTTGCACAGTTTCCAGACCGACCAGTATTGGGCTTAGAAGTAGGTACACGCTATCATTTCACAACATTTGGGCCATTAGGCATGGCACTGATGAGTAGTGCCAGCATTCGTGAAGCACTAGATTTAGCTCTCACTTATTTTTCACTTACTTTTGCGTTTACCCGTTTTTTAGTTTCAGATACTGATGCAGGAACACGTGTCGATATTGAAGAGGAAGGAATTCCATCTTTGGTTAGGCAATTTATTATTGAACGCGATGCTGCCGCTCTTATTACGGTGCAACGCGACCTCGTACAAGATAATTTTTGCCAATATTTAGCTTTTTCTTTTGAACCTACAGATCATTTAGAAGCTTATGAAAAATTATTTGGGGTGATGCCTGAATTTGGTTCTAGCAAAAGTTTTATTCTGCTTGATGCACAGAAAATTAATCAAAAGTTGCAAATGGCAAATGAGCTGGTGCTACATACGGCAGAAGAACAATGTCGACAAATTTTAGATAAGCGTCAAACCCAAAAGAAATTTATTAATTTAGTACAACAGCAATTGATGACTGTGCGAGGTGAAATGCCTTCTATGGAAATCGTGGCTGATCGTTTGCATTTAAATGTCCGTACTTTACGCCGTCATTTGGCTTCTGAAGGAATGACCTTTATTCAGATTCGTGAAGAAGTCAGACAAGTTTTAGCTGAGCAATATTTGGCATTACCAAAAGCTTCGGTTGAGCAGATTGCCGAGTGGTTAGGCTATGCAGAACCTGCCAGTTTTATTCATGCTTATAAAAGATGGCATGGGAAAACACCTCATGCCATGCGGCTAAGTAACCAATGATCAAAGTATCTTTATTTCTTTAAACGCAAATGTAGCAAACGTGTTGCCGATGTATGGCGTATATTGTCTGCGCGATTATAAAAATAACGTTCAGTAATGGCTTCACCTGATAAGTCTTCGACCACTTCAAAACCCATTTGCTTTACTGCATGATGTAAATCTATGGGTTTAAATTGACCTAGTAAAGGCTCTTTCATCAAATGGGTAAATTGTGCAACGCCCATACTTCCAAGTCGCTCAATACCATTTAATTCCTGAAAATCGATTGAATAGTCGAGTACCACTTCACTACCATTTGCAGCAAATTCTGCAATACTTTTTAAGGTTTGCAAGGTCGTTTGCGGGTTCAAATAATGAGTTGTGCCTAACCATGAGAAAAATGCAGGGGCAGATGAATCATAGACACTTCTGGTCAGGGCTTCTGAAATAGACTCTTTTTCAAAGTTAATCGCGACAAACTCAACGGTAGCAGGAATATTTCCTAACTTTTTTAGCTTGGCTTGTTTGGCCGCTTGAGTATCAGGATGGTCCACTTCAAAAATTTTCAAAGCAGGATAATGGTGTGACTCACGTAATGCAAAAGAGTCTAGGCCAGCACCCACTAATACATATTGTTGAGTATTTTGTTGAACTGTCTGAGCAAGTAAATCTTCGGCATAACGTGATCGGCCGACAACCTGTCCACTCAATAAACCTAAGGTACGGTTTAAAATGGGTGAATTCATTAGTTTAACAATCAGTGGGCTAGAGAGCAGTTTTTTCCAGCCTTTACTGGTTAGTTCAAAAGCATAGGGATCTGAAAATACAGGATTCTTCGTATTTTGAAAATGATTGGCCCGTAATGCAGCGGCAGCTTCGGCGGTACGACTTGATTGACCTTCTTTCATCTTTAACCTGTTCTTTTATTTCTTGAAGATTGAATGAAGAAGGCAGTGTATTTCATGAAAATCTAAAATACACTGCCCATTCCTTACAACTGATTTGGTCAAATTTACAAATTAATGTGTCTTTGACATTTGATATGTAACTTCATAATCCTTCAAATCTAGTTTTTTCAAACGTTGTTTAAGTTTTTTCAGTGACCAAGGCCATGCAGCAAAGTTACGACCGTTGGCATCAAGGTAGTAACTCTTACAGCCGCCGCTATTAAATACAGTCGTTTGTAAGTGCTTTTGCACTAAATCGTTATGTTTTTTAATCACATCAGATTTAACATTTAATTTGCTAATTCCTTTGTTTTTAATTTTCAATAAGCCATCTACGATATAGTCGAGCTGTGCTTCTGCCAAACCAATAAATGAGTCATAAACCAGTACGTTTGGTCCCAACACTAAGAATGCATTTGGTACATTTTCAATGTTGGTTCCTAAGTAAGCTTCCGGTGAACTATTTTTCCACAAATCATTTAAACGTTGGCCTTTTTCATTAAACACACGTTTACCGATTGGTGGGTGAGATACTTCAAAACCTGTACCCCAAATAATCACATCAACTTCATGGCGTTCGCCATTAGCTGCAATCACCGTATTGCCTTCGACTTTAACCAGGCCATGTGGAATAAGTTTGGTATTTGGTGCTTGTAGTGCAGGGTAGTAATTGTTAGCAAACAAAATACGTTTACAGCCAATATCAAAATTAGGCGTTACGTTTTTACGTAACTCAGGGTCTGCAATTTGAAGTTTGAGTAATTGCTTACCCAATACATTCACTGGTTTTAGTGCAAGTGGATTACGTAAACCAAAGTTAATCGCATTCAGCGTTAACGCTACACTTTTACGCCAGCTCGCTTGAATAGACGGATATTTAGCAATGACGGATTTACTCAACTCGCCCAAGTCGGTATCTGGTTTTGGCAGCACCCAAGGAGCTGTACGTTGGAACACAAACAGCTCTTTTGCTTTGGGTTGAATTTGTGGCACAAATTGGATGGCAGATGCACCCGTACCAATCACGGCAATACGTTTACCAGTTAAGTCATAATCATGATTCCATTTCGCTGAATGGAACATTTCACCTGTAAATGTTTCTAAGCCTTCAAGACGTGGAATTTGAGCTTCGGTAATTGGACCTGTGGCAAAAATAACGGTTTTAGATAAATATTGACCAGCAGTGGTATCAAGTACCCATACATGACGTGAGTCATCCCACGATGCGTTAAGCAACTCGTTGTTAAACTCGATTTTAGATGTAACATTAAATTCGTTACTTACGTCTTCCAAGTAACTTAAGATTTCTGGTTGACGTGCAAATAAATGGCTCCATTTTGCACTTGGGGCAAATGAGTACGAGTAAAGAGCAGAAGGTACATCACAGCCACAACCTGGGTAGGTATTTTCACGCCAAGTACCACCTACACGTCCTGCTTTTTCGATAATTTTGTAGTTGGTATAGCCAACTTGGTCGAGACGAATCGCTGTTGCAATACCTGAAATGCCAGCGCCCACAATAAAAGTATCGAAAATATGCTGAGGTGAATTGACAGCTTTTTTTGCTGATGCATTTGTTTTCATTTGAGCAGTCATATGTGTACTACCTATAAATTTCTTATTTAAATAATTTGTAAGACGTACCAAGGAACTTGGTATACAAGCTTGGAGATGCACGTTTCATGAGCCAGAATAACTTCGCATCGATTTGAGGAATGGTATACAACTCATCCTGATCAAGACGGTTAAGAGTGAGTTTGGCGACGTCATCACTTGTGGTGAGTGCATAGTTCATAAGTGCATGGTCTGCAAGCTTCGAATAACGACCCGGAATACGACCATTTTTAATGATATTGGTGGGCACCAAAGTCGGGCAGAGTACATTGACTTTAATATTAAACTTACGCAGTTCGGCAGAAAGTGTTTCAGATAGCGCACGTACACCCGCTTTCGTTACGTTATACGCGGTCATTTCTGGAGCAGCAGTGTAAGATGCCGCCGAAGCCACATTAATAATCGCGCCGTAACCTAACTTTTTAAACTTTGGTACAAAAGCATGACAACCATGAATAACACCCCAAAGGTTAATATTCATGACCCAGTTCCAGTCTTCTAGACTGAGTTCGTCAAACTTGCCTCCCAAACCCACTCCTGCATTATTAATGACAAGAGTTACAGGGTGCCCAAGTAAAATTTCAGCAGTTTCAGCTAAATGATTTACTTGTTCTGCATTACCCACATCACAACGCATAGCAAAAGCTTTTGCACCTTCTTGTTCAAGAAGCTTTACGGTTTCTTCTGCGGCTTCTAAATTAATATCTGCACACACTACGCTGCCACCACGTTTTGCCAGTTCAATTGCAAAACTCCGACCAATTCCGCTACCTGCACCCGTCACGACGGCATAAGCTTTTTGGCTTGGTTTAACTCTCTTTTTGCCAAATAAAATCATGATTCATCCCGAAATAGATTTAAGGAAAACCAGCCATTGAGTAGTGACTGGTTACAAGCCAATTAAGACATGCGTACAGGAGGGGTAAATTCCTTCACAAAGTAAGGTGCAATTGCACCGCCTTCGCTTAGTAATTTGTTTTTGTAATATTCTAAATATTCAGTCGTATCATGATCATTTGGGTGGAAATCAGGGCGTAAGTAGTCAAGAATTTGACCAATGGTGCTACCAAATACGCCATCTTTTGGACCAAAAATAAGTCCTACACCTCGGCGAGCGTCTTTCCAGAATTTTCTCGTTAACATTTCCTGTGGCTTTCTTAAAACAGGCACAAATAATGTAGTCGCAGGGATTAAACCTAAAATGGTAAATAGCGCAAGGAAGAAGCCCGATGCACGTAGTGGATAGCTGCCATTTAAGAGTTGATAAACATCATAGGCAATATCTTTATGCTCAGACTCTTCAAGCATATGCCACATCCATAGCGCACGGCTTTTTGCATCGTCTGAATAATAGAAGTTCTTTTCGTGCTTCATCATGTATTCAGCAAGGACCGCAGTAAAATGCTCAATACCTGCCATCATTGATAATTTGAGTGGTTGTGGGAATTTTAAAAATACATATTTAAAGAAGTTCTCACCCAAGAAACGATATAAATCGACAGGGTATTCAACATCTTTAAGTGCATCGTTATATTCATTGTGCAATTTAGAGTGAATTGCTTCTTGACCAATTAATGAAGTGACGCGTTGTTTCAAAACAGGGTCTTGAATAAATTCACGGTGATGACGAGCTGTTTCAATCACCAGATCTTCACCATAGGTTAGAAATACTGAAAGCGTCGCAAAAAACATCGTGGCAAATTGATTGTTCATATAGAATCTGACATCAATTTCCTTTCCATCAAAACCAATATTTAAATGTCGGATTGGAATGGACTTTTTGCTGGCAAAATCTGGTAACTCGATTTCACGGTAAAATTTAATTTTGTTTAGTGATTTTTTAACTGTGGTCGAGATCATGGCGACACCTTCAGATCAATCAATGATAGTGCGATGTTGCTGAAAACCAAAAAGCTTTGACTTTCAACAGAGCACTGTAAATTCCATTTTCAAAAAGCAGTTTTCTCTGCTTACTGAGTACGGTGATGTTGCTCCGTTATTTGTTTGATTATTTGACTGAATAACGGAAAAAGAGGCGAACTTGGTAAAACGAATCAACCTCTTTTTAGATTTTTTCATGTTAATCTGAGTTTATGTTCGGATTCAATTCGGGTAACTTTGCAAGTTATTTAAGCTCAACGCTAATGTACGAATAAAATAAAAAAATTAGTTTTATAATTTATTAATATATTGATTTTTATTTATATATTTTATTTGGTTTAAAAATAAGTGCCTACTAATAAAAGAACTCATAACTATGTTTAGCCATACCTCTAAAGAAATTGCGTCATGAAATTTGACAAGTATTCGGATTTTGTTTTTTTATTAGGGTAGGGCTAAATTACATGCTAACCTGAGGTTATGTTCGGATTATTTATAAGAAAATATGTCTACGCGAAAACCCCGTCAGGCACGAGCCAAAGTCACTGTTGATACTATTATTGAAGCGGGTTTTATTGCAGTAGCATTGCATGGACCAAGTGGTACTACTACACGTCATATTGCAGAAATTGCAGGGGTGAGTGTTGGGTCACTTTATGAGTATTTTAAAAATAAAGAAGAAATTTATGATGCGATGAATCACTACTTTGTGAGTGAAATTCTAGATATGATTAAAGACTTAACTCCTACAATTCTAGAGTTGGAGTTAGAGCCTGTTATCGAAATGATCTTTTATACGTTCAGTGATTTATTAAAGAAAAATAATGACCGTTACTTAACCGTTTTACGTTATGCAGGTGAGTTACAATACGACAAATATATTCCAAAAATTGAACAGGCTTTAATGGAAGTCATCATGAAGTATATGATGCATAATCCTAAATACCTAAAAATTAATAATTTACCTGTCATTACTTATATTTGTATTAATAGCGGTATTTTTAACGTAGCAAGGCATCTGATTTTACCCAACCCATTTATTAGTTTTGATGAAATGGTGCAGGGGCTAACTACTATGATCATGAGCTATATCAATACAGAGATGGCAAAATCCGAAGACCAGTCGTAAGTTTTTGATGATTAATATACATAAAAAAACACCTGCGTATATCTCTACGCAGGTGTTTTGTTGATTATGGCATGGTTGGAACTTCTTCCGGACGCATATCAAAAATCAGAATCTCAGCGTTGTCACCATTCGTAAATGATAACTTGCCTCCATCACGAATTCGCGCAGCATCACCCGTGTTAAAGGTTTTACCGTTTACATCAATACGGCCTTTTGCCACATGTAGGTAAACATAACGACCTTCTGGAATTGCGAACTCTGCTGTTTCTTCACCATCAAAAAGACCTGAATAAATATTAATGTCTTGTTTGATTGATAAAGTTTTTTCACCACCTTTTGGTGAAATCATCAAGTGCAATTTACCGCGTTTATCTTCCTCGGAAATATGCAATTGTTGATAACCTGGTGTGGTGTTCACTTCATTTGGAACTACCCAAATTTGCAAGAAGTGCACGTTTTCTTGTGCAGAGTGGTTAAATTCACTATGAGCAACACCACGACCTGCGCTCATTAATTGAATATCACCAGGTACAATCACCGAACCAGTACCCATTGAATCTTTATGTTCTAATGCACCTTCAAGCACATAAGAAATGATTTCCATGTTGCGGTGAGGGTGAGTACCAAAGCCTTTCGATGGTGCAACGGTATCGTCATTAATCACAAGCAAATCTGAAAAGCCTACTTGTTTCGGGTCCCAATAATTTGCAAATGAAAACGTGTGTTTTGACTGTAACCAGCCATGATGTGCTGCACCACGCTCATGAGATAAACGCATATCAAACATGATTTATTATCCTCATTCAATTTTTTTCTCTGAATGCAGTTTATCGTTTTCATTTGTGCAATAAAGCTCTGAAAATAGAAAGCTTGGTGTGATTTTTGGAACGCTGAAATATTGAAATAAGATTTCTATCGAAGTAGGCATAATGTTTCATTTGTTATCTTTTAAAGCCATATTTTTATCCTTTTAGGACAAATGTCTTTTATTTGAATCATTATGAATAATAGTGGGTTATATAAGTTATTTGTAATTATCAAAAATATTTAAGTTGGCAAAAAGTTTCAATGTGGGTTGGCTTTTTTTGTCCTTGTTCGAGAGTTATATCAAGCGCACTATTTAATCTGATTTGGTGAACTTAACAATGCTTAAGTTCATAAAACATGGCAAGGCAGATGTATTCGAGCAAATTCTTGTTCTAGAGCAGTTAAAGATTGCAAGAAATAATCTAAAGACAACTTTATCTGCTTGATTCGACGCTGCCTTGTATTTAACAAATTTTATAGGGTGTCGAAAATGGTCGCTCAAGCTATCCGAAATGTTATTTCTCCTAAATCAGTTATAGCGCAGTATCAAAAGATAGACTTTTCAAATAAAGGATCTATCCCAATACGTCATCTAAATATCGGGTTTGATGGCAAAGAAATTGATATCGAGTTTTACGTCAATAACCAGTTTGCAACTTTGTTCTTTGCCACGCTTTCGGTTTTCTTGACCTATGGTGAAGATCTGGTGATTGAAACAGCTCGTCACCACCGTGAATTTATTCAAGATCCGATTTTAAAACAGCGTGTTACTTCCCTCATCGGTCAAGAAGCCATTCATTCAAAATTGCATAATGAGTTCAATGATGCAATTAAAGAGCTGGAATATCCGGTCGAATTGTATCGTTTCTTGGGCGAAAACTTCTTTAAATATGTGTTTTTAAAATTCCCGCAGCCATTAAAGCTTTCACTCATGGCGGGTATTGAGCACTTTACGGCAGTACTTGCCGAATACATGATGAAGCATGAAAAGAATTTTTATTATACCGATGATGCGAAAAGCCGTGCGTTATGGATGTGGCATATGCTTGAAGAGTCTGAGCATAAAGACATTGCCTATGATGTCTATCAGATTTTGAACGGTAACTATCCATTGCGTGCAACCGGCTTTTTAATGGCTTTCATCACCATTTTAGGGCTTATTCCAACCGCAACTTTATTGGTACCCGTACTGCGTAAGCCAAAAGAACTGTTAACCAGAAAATTCTGGAAAGACGCACGCCGTGGCGTCAACTTAATTTTTAGTCCAAAAGATGGCGTATTTGGCAGCACCATTGGGCAGATTTTTGATTATTTACGTCCTAACTTCCATCCAAATGACCACGATACGACTGAATATCTTGAGTACTACAAAAACAAATTACTGAACGAGGGCGGTGCGATTGCGCCTTACTTTGTGAAGGAATTTACTCCACCAGTTCGTGCAGTTTCATAAAGCTATTGGTCACGGCAGTAATACCCAAATTACTGCCGTCTCCCTAAAATTTTTTAGGATTTACTATGATTCTATTTGGTAAGAAAGGCCAGCCGAGTCGAAATGCATATGCTGTTGTGACTGGGGCAGGCAGTGGAATTGGTCGTAGCTTTGCACTTGAACTGGCAAAACGTGGTGGCAGCGTAGTCTGCGCAGATATTAATTTAGAAGCTGCTGAAGAAACCGTAAAGTTAATTGAACAGCTTGGACAAAAAGCATTTGCTGTCCAGTGCGATGTTGGACAAGCAGAACAAGTACAGGCTTTGGCTGATCAAGCAGAACAGTTATTAGAACATCCGGTAACACTCATCATTAATAATGCGGGCGTAGGTTTAGGCGGTAAATTTGATGAAATGAGTTTGGAGGACTGGAAGTGGTGTATGCATGTAAACCTATGGGGTGTTATTCATGGTTGTCATGCATTTGTGCCAAAGTTTAAAAAACTAGGTTACGGTGCAATTATTAATGTCGCTTCTGCGGCGTCTTATACCGCAGCACCTGAAATGAGTGTCTATAACGTAACGAAAGCCGGTGTATTGGCATTATCAGAAACGCTTTCAGCTGAGCTTCGCAAATTCAATATTAAAGTGAATGTGCTGTGCCCAACTTTGGTACCTACCAATATCATTAAAAATGGTCGGATTCCGGGCCGTTATTCCAAGCTTGCAGACCATGCACTCATGAACTACGCCATGACCACCAGTGACGCAGTTGCGACTTTAACATTGAATCGATTAGATCGTGGGCAGCTCTATACCACGCCACAGATCGACGCCAAATTATTCTGGCTTATGAAAAGAACGTCTCCAACGCTATATGCAAAGTTCCTTGGGCTTTCGTATCAGTTATTTAAATAAAATTTTGTATAGGCAGAAAAATTATGGTCACTAAACCTAGAACAAATACACGTACACGTAAAGCCCAAGAAGTTGCACATATTTATGACACTTTTATTGTCGGTGCAGGTATTTCTGGCTTAGCTGCTGCAATCAAGCTCAATGAAGCAGGTTTAACCAATTTTAAAATTATTGAAAAAGCGAGCCGCGTCGGTGGTACTTGGCGTGAAAATACCTATCCGGGCTGTGGCTGTGATGTCCCATCATCACTTTATTCTTACTCCTTTGCCCCAAGTGCAAAATGGAGTCACTTATTTGCACGCCAACCGGAAATTTTAAGTTATTTAGAAGATGTAAGCCGTGAGTTTGATATTGAGTCCTTAATTGAATTCAATACCGAACTATTAAAGGCAGAATGGGACAATCTCAAAAATGTATGGAAACTAGAGACGAGCTCTGGTTTGTATATTGCTAAAACAGTTCTATTTGCTACTGGTCCAATTACTGAAGCACAGATACCACGTCTTGAGGGCTTAAATACCTTTACAGGTGAAATGTTCCATTCAGCGAAGTGGAACCATGACTACGACCTTACTGGAAAACGTATTGCTGTGATTGGTACTGGTGCATCTGCCATCCAGTTTGTGCCCCAAATTCAACCTAAAGCCAAAGAACTGTTTGTATTCCAGCGTACAGCCCCTTGGGTGCTGCCAAAACCAGATACCGACTTAGGTGAGTTGAGTAAATCAATCATTGCAAAATATCCAAAAATTCAAGCCACTTGGCGCCAGACTGTAGCAGGCACCTTAAATGTCATCAATTTTGGTTTACGCAACCCAAAAGCTTTAAAGCCTGTCAATTTTGCTGCGAAACAACTATTAAAGTTACAAATTAAAGATCCGGTTTTACGTAAAAACGTAACACCTAACTTTGATATTGGCTGTAAACGTATTTTATTTGCCAATAACTATTATCCAGCATTACAAGCATCGAATACCACGCTTATTCCACATGGTCTAGTTAAAGTGGAAGGCAACACCGTGGTTGCTGCTAACGGTGAACGCCACGAAGTAGATGTGATTATTTGGGGTACTGGATTTGAAGTATCTCATCCACCAATCGGTAAACGGGTACATAACGAAAAAGGGGAATGCCTAGCTGAGCTTTGGAAAGACTCATCACCCGAAGCCTACTTAGGAACCAATATTGAAAATGTACCAAATGCATTTCTTATGCTAGGGCCAAATGTTTTGGTTTATGACTCATTTATTGGCCTTGCTGAAGCACAACTGCAATACATTGTAGATGGTTTGCTACAAATGAAGGCAAAAGGTATTGCTAAGCTTTCAGTGAAATCAGAAGTGATTAAAAAGCATAATGAGCTTGTACAAAAACATCTGCAAACCACTGTATTCAATAGTGGGGGATGTAAAAGTTACTACCTCGATGCCAATGGACGTAACTTTGCTGCATGGCCGTGGTCTTTGAAAAAACTTAGAGAGCGGTTACATCATTTAAAGTTAGAAGAATATGATGTGATTTATGAAGCTGATTTGGTAAAAGCAAAACCAAAAGTGGAAGAAGTTGCGGGTTAATGATTTCGTAAAAGCCCATTTTGATTTATTGAAATGGGCTTTTTATTATCTAATAATTTAACAAATAAATTAATATTCAATGAATAATATAATGAAGTTAAAGTGAAAAGTAGATTTAAATATACTTCAAAATAAAAGTGGGGAAATAGCCTATATAACTT